>JBAXFC010000539.1:0-2699 GCA_037140135.1 Chloroflexota bacterium | reverse complement strand
GCGAGCGGTATCGGCCCCGAGGTACGCGATCTCCTGCACCGCCGGTTCGCACCGGCGCCGGACAAAATAGTCCTGGAACTCCAGCCAGCCGTCGTCGGTGCGGACCTCGGTGGCGACCGGCGCATCGGTCATCGGCAGGATCGAGGCCGTGATCCCGGTCGCCCGCTGGACGCCGAGGCAGACCTCGGTCAGGCGCCCGCCCGCCCGCAGGCGCGCGGTCCGGACCACGTGCAGCGCGAGATCGCGGTCACCGAGACGGAACCAGGTCTCCTCGCCGTACACGCCCATCTGGTCCATCACGGCGAACGTGTCGCCCTCGATGCCCCAGCCCAGCCCCACCTGCTCGATGCCCGCGAGGTTGTACAGGACGGTGTCGTGGTCGGGCATCACGAGGAGGCCATGGCGGATGCAGTCGTCGCCGGTGTTGACGATGACCGAGAGCCGGTCCCCGACGAGGGCCTGGAACCCTTCGGCCAGCTTGGCCCCGCCGACGCCCCCCGCCAGCGCGACGACCCGCGGCCCGGTCACGCGTTGAGCACGGCGATCAGCTCGCCGACGCGATCGATCGTCTCCAGGTCCTGCGGCGCGGGCGCGGCGGCGATGAAGTGCCGGAACCCGATGTCGAAGTAGGGCTGGGCCTGCTCGCGGATCTCCTCGGGCGAGCCCGCCAGCGGGCGCCGCTCGTCGTACCGCATCCCCAGCTGCGCGCATCGCTCGGCATACGCCGCCAGCGCCTCGGCCCGCGATGACCGGATCACGATCTCCACCAGCGTGGACCGTTCGATCTCGGTGTGATCGCGCCCGACCTCCTCGCACCGCCGGCGGAGGATCGCGTCGCTCTCGGCGAGCCTGTCCGGGCGGCCCATCGCGTTCCACTGGTCGCCGTATCGCGCCAGGGTCCGAAGCGTCTTGGTGGGCCCCGTCCCGCCGATCATGATCGGCAGGCGCGCCTGTACGGGCAGCGGGTTGATGAGCGCCTCGTGCATCCGGTAGACAGGACCCGCGTGGTCGGCGATCCGCTCGCCGTCGAGCAGCCGCCGGATGAGCATCACCGACTCATCGAGCCGGTCGAGCCGCTCGCCGAAGCCGGTGCCGAAGTCGATCCCGTACGCCTCGTGCTCGCGCTCCCACCACGCCCCGCCGATGCCCAGGATCGCCCGGCCACCGGAGAGGTGGTCCAGGGTCGTGACCAGCTTCGCGGTCAGCCCCGGGTTGCGGAAGGTGTTGGCGCCCACCATCAGGCCGAGGGTGGCCCGCGCCGTGACCTGCGCGAGGCCTGCGAGCACCGACCAGCCCTCCAGGATCGGGCCCTCCCACGGGCCCACGATCGGCATCAGGTGGTCCCAGGTCCAGATCCCGGACACGCCCGCCGCGTCCGCGCGGGCCGCGGCGTCGCGCAGCGCCGGCCAGTCGGCGGTCTGGGACCAGAACAGGAGCCCGACCCTGGCGGGAGTGGTCACATCAGTCCTCGAGGTGGTCGTGGAGGCCCGTGATGCGCACGAGATAGGTGATCCGAGGCTGGGAGCGGAAGGCTGCCAGCTGGGCCGGGTCGGGCTCGCCGCCGTCCGTCTCGTAGCGCCGGGCGAGGGCGACGATGTCCTCCTTGGCCGAGTCGTCCTCGACGATCTCCTCCACCGCGCCGGTCACCCCGATCCAGCGGTAGCCGTCCGCCTGGTCCACGATCGCGAGCGAGACGCGCCGGTCACGGGCGAGGTTGGCGCACCAGCGGCGCGGCAGCCGGCCGTTGAGCAGGATCCGGTCGTGGTCTGCGAGGCGGTACCAGACCACCGTCTGGCGCGGAGCGCCGTCATCGTCGGTGGTGGCGACCGCGGCAAAGCGGGGCGCGTCGAGGAAGGCGCGCTGGGCGTCGGAGAGGGCGGGGATGATAGCCATGTCCCCGATGGTACCGAGGCCCGGGCAGGCCGGCGTCAGGGCTTGGGCGTGGTCGCCGGGCAGCCGTTCCAGCCGGCCACGCACTCGGTGGGCTGCACCCCCGGGTTCGCCGTCGCGGTGGGGTTGCCGCCGAACGCGACGAAGGAAAGCAGCAGGCCCACGACCAGCAGCAGGACGCCCAGGCCGCCCGTCGGGCTGGAGCCCTTCCGGCGGGGCCGGCGGGCGGCGGTCCCGGTCGGGGCCGTCGGGTCATGGGCGGCAAGGGCCGCCGCCTCGTCATCGGTGCCATCGAGCGCCCGGTGCACCAGGCCGCGCTGCAGGACATAGGCCACGAGCAGGATGGTGCCCGCGACGAGGGTGATGGCGGCAAGGATGCCGACGGGGTTCATGGACGGTCTCCGGGGTGGCAAGCAGGTGGTGCAGGGCGCCCGCCAAGTATCGCGGATCGCGGCGATATGGGATCATCGGCCCGCGTCCAACCGGAGGGAGCCGCGCATGCGCGCTCGTCGTTTCACATCCGCCATCGTGGTCATCGGCAGGCTTGCGGTTGCGGTCGCGCTCCTCGCGCTCCTCGCGCTGGCGGGCCCGATCCTCACGACCTCTGCCAGGGCCCTCGCCGCGGATCCGGTCGCGCCCGCCCCGGTCCTGTTCGTCGGGGACGCCCCGTTCACCCGCAACGCCACGGTTGAGCTCGGGTTCGTGGGCTACTGGAACGACGTGCCGAGTGGTGGCCCGGTCGCGCAGTACCTCGCCTCCAACAGCGCCGCCACCGATGCGGACGGCCACCTCGCCGCCGCGACCGTCGT
>JBAXFC010000538.1:0-2710 GCA_037140135.1 Chloroflexota bacterium | reverse complement strand
CTCCGGTTCCACGATCTCGGGTTCCAGTCCCTCGGCGCGCAGTCTGTCCGCGATCAGGCGGGCGACGTCCGTCTCGGCCCCAGGAGGGTTGGGCGGGTTGATCGACGGGTTCCGGATCAGGTCCCGGAGGAAGGCGACCAGCTCATCGTGGATGGCGGACCACGCGGCTTCGTCGATCGCGGAGGACGGCAGCGGGGTGGGGGTGGTGTCGGTCACCGGACCATGATGCCCCACCGGCGGCCCATGCGACCGTCCGCGACCACCGTCCGCGACCACCGGTATCCGGGCGCCTGCGTCGCTCTGCCGATGCCGCTGCCGCCTAGACTCCTCTCGTGACCGAGACCACTGCCCGCCCGACCGGCGCGCCGCCGCAGTTCCACGTGATGGCCAAGCCCACCGGCTCGATCTGCAACCTGGCCTGCGGCTACTGCTACTTCCTCGACAAGGAGGCGGCCTACCCGGGCTCGTCCTTCCGGATGGAGGAGGCGACGCTCGACGCGCACGTGCGTGGCCTGATCGACGCGCACGTGTCCGACCGGGTCACCTTCGCCTGGCAGGGCGGCGAGCCCACACTCATGGGCCTCGACTTCTTCCGCCGGGTCCACGCGCTTCAGGAGCGGTACCGCCGCCCGGGGATGACGTTCGAGAACACGCTCCAGACGAATGGGACGCGGATCGACGAGGAGTGGGCGGCGTTCCTCGCGGAGCACGGCTACCTGGTCGGGATCTCGGTCGACGGGCCGCGCGAGCTCCACGACGGCAACCGCGTGGACAAGGGCGGCAAGGGGTCGTGGGCCGAGGTGATGCGCGGGCTGCGGCTGCTCCAGGCGCACCAGGTGGAATACAACGTCCTCACGACCGTCAACCGGCTCAACGGGGACTACCCGCTCGAGGTCTACCGCTTCCTGCGCGACGACGTGGGCACGGACTGGATGCAGTTCATCCCGGTGGTGGAGCGCGTGAACGAGCTCGGCCTGCCCGATCCGATGCACGGCATGGCGGCGTCCGGGCGGTCCGTGGGACCGGAGCAGTTCGGGCGGTTCCTGGTCACGATCTGGGACGAGTGGGTCCGCAACGATGTCGGGCGCGTCTTCGTGCAGACATTCGAGGAGGCGCTGCGCAACTGGTACGTGCCCGGCGGGGCAGGGCTGTGCGTGTTCCGGGAGACCTGCGGGGACGGGCTCGCGCTTGAGCACAACGGCGACCTGTACGCCTGTGACCACTACGTGGAACCGGAGCACCGCCTGGGCAACATCCGCGACCTGCCGATGGTGGACATGGCGGGCTCGCCACAGCAGCGCGCGTTCGGGGCGGCCAAGCGGGACACCCTGCCGCGGATGTGCCGCGAGTGCGACGTCCGGTTCGCGTGCCACGGGGAGTGCCCCAAGAACCGGTTCCTGGTCACGCCCGACGGCGAGCCCGGCCTCAACTTCCTGTGCGCCGGGTACCTGCGCTTCTTCCGGCACATCGACCAGCCGGCGAAGGTGATCACGCGCCTGCTCAAGACGGGACGTGAGGCGCCCGAGGTGATGCCGCTCATGGTGGGCTACGACCGCGAGATGGCCGCAGCCGTGGCTCGGGCCGGGCGCAACGACGCCTGCCCGTGCGGGTCGGGGCGCAAGGTCAAGCGGTGCCACGGGGAGGTGGCCGGGCCGGTGCGCCGGCCGCTCGACGTGATCCCGCTTGGGGCGCCGCGGCCGCCGGTTGCGCGGGTCTCGCACGGGGCAGGATTGCGATGAGCTCGCGGGGGCCGGTCAGGCCTCGTCGAACAGGCGCTGCAGCTCGTCGCGACCGGTGATCCCGGCAGCAAGCGCGAGGCGAAGCAGGATGCGCGTCTTCCACGGGCGCAGATCACCCGCGGCGATCCAGCCGCGACCAGTGAGCGACCCAACCGCCGGCACGCGCCCGGCCGGCACGCGCGATGCCTGCACGACGGCGATGCCGGCCGCCGACGCCCGCTCGAGCGCCTCGACCTCGAGCGGGGTGGGGTAGCCGGCACCGGTTCCGGCGCTGACGATCCCCTTGGCACCGGCGGCCACCGCGGCATCGACGAGCGCGCCATCGGCACCCTGGTAGGTGAGCGTGATGTCCACGCGCGGCAGCGCCCGCAGGTCCACGTCAGCGAACCGGCCCTCGACCGCCCAGCCGCGCGCCGGCAGATGCGAGATGGTGATCAGGCCGTCGCCGTCGATCCAGCCCAGCGGCCCGGCCGCGCCATCACGGAACGCCGAGGTGCGCAGCGTGTCGGACTTGGTCACGTCGCGGGCGCCGTGGATGGTGTCATCGAGCAGGACGAGGACACCGGACTTGTGCGCCTGCTCGGCGGCAGCGAGGCGGACGGCGTTCACGAGGTTCAGCGGCCCGTCCGCGGAGAGCGCGGAAGCAGGGCGCATGGCGCCGGTGACGACGACCGGCCGCGTGTCTGCGATGACGAGGTGGAGGAGCCAGGCCGTCTCCTCGAGCGTGTTGGTGCCGTGGGTGATGACCACGCCATCGGCGCCGGCGCGGTCGAGCTGGTAGCGGACGGCATCGGCCAGCTCGGCGAGATCCACATCGGTGATGGCGTGGGCGCGGAGCCGGCGGAAGGGGACCTCGACCACGCGGGCGATGGTCGCCAGCTCCTCGGCGATCGATGCGATCAGCGCTCCGGGTTCCAGGCGGCGACCCGTGTCGAGGTACGCGGCGAGGTCCAGGCGGTCCGCGCCCACGG
>JBAXFC010000537.1:0-2719 GCA_037140135.1 Chloroflexota bacterium | reverse complement strand
CTAAGGCTGCGGAGCCTACGGGTTGGCGCTGGCCGACGGGCTGGGCAGCGGGATCGCCACGGGCTTGCCGTCCTCGAGCAGGGTGGCGGAGTAGAGCTCCACGTCCACCGTGCCCTCGTTGGCACCGAAGTGACTCTCGTCGGGGTTCTCGATCACCCTGTCGCCGGTGGCGAGGATGACCGTCTCGCCCGCCTTGTGCGTCTCCTGCTTCCCGTCCGCGCCGCGGATCACCTCTGCCTGTCCGGTGAGGATGGAGTAGGAGAGCGTGCCGGCGACGACCTGGGCGATCTGCCAGCCGGGATGGTAGTGCGGGACCAGCTTGGCCCCGGCGGGAATCGTGTAGTGCGCGAGCGCGAGGCGCTGGCCCGGGGCCGTGGCGGGCAGGGTGGAGCCCAGATCGGTGCGGATGATGGTGCCGGGCGAGGCCGCAGCCGAGGCCGCCGGGGAGGCGGTGGCGCCCGAGGAGCAGGCCGCGACGGAGGCGGCGAGCAGGAGGGCGGAGAACAGGGTGCGGCTGGATCGGCGGGGCATGGGATCCTCGTTGGGCGCCGGCATCCGTCCCCCGGACCCGTGTCGTGCGCTGGTCCGGCACGGTAGCACGAGGTTGCGAGGGGGATGCTCGGACAGGCTCGGGGAGTCAGGCCGGCCCGGAGGCTACGCGGGCCCGTACGTCCGCCAGGCCAGCATCCCCGCGA
The DNA here is from genome assembly GCA_037140135.1 of Chloroflexota bacterium. Taxonomy (GTDB): domain Bacteria; phylum Chloroflexota; class Limnocylindria; order Limnocylindrales; family CSP1-4; genus CAIXZV01. The sequence goes on along the minus strand of JBAXFC010000537.1, from coordinate 2,024 downwards.
CGACGATCCCGGCACAACCGACGAGCAGGCGCAGCGCCGCCGCGGGGATGCGGCGCGCGATCGACGGGCCGATGAGCCCACCGGTGAACACGCCGAGCGCCAGCGGCACCGCATGGATCCAGGCGACCGGCCCGAAGAAGGCGAAGGCGATCGCCGCGACGCCGTTGGCGACCCCCGCGAGCACGTTCTTGGCGGCGTTCACCTCGACCAGCGGGCGGGCGATGATCGCCCCGAGGACCACGAGCGCGATGATGCCGCCGGCCGCCCCGAAGTACCCGGAGTAGATGGTCGCGCAGTAGTAGCCGAGCAGTGGCCCCGGCCGGAACCCGACCGGCCGGAAGAGCGGCCGGCTGCTGAAGCTGGGCTGGACGAGGAGCACGACCGAGGCGCCGAAGACCAGGACCGGTGCCAGCAGCTCGAAGGTTCGTCCGGGCAGGACAAGCAGCAGCGCCCCTCCGGTTGCGCCACCGGCGGCGGCGACGAGGGCGAGCCGCAGGACCGTGGGGCGCTGCCCGCGCAGCTCGCCGCGAGACCCGATCGCCGCTCCGGCAGCGGTGAACGTGAGGGCCACGGTGTTGGTGACGTTGGCGGCGACCGGCGCCAGGCCCACCGCGAGCAGGGCCGGGTAGGTCACCAGCGAGGCCAGGCTGACGATCACCGAGACGATCCCGCCCAGCACCCCCGCCACGTACAGGAAGGCGAGCGTCTCGGGATGGTCCACCGTGGCCTTGGGCTCAGGCCAGCGGATCGAGCGGGCCGAGCGCTCCGGCGCGGACGCAGCGGACCAGGCGGGCCGGATCGCCCTCAACGGGCATGAGCGGGATCGCGGAGGCGCAGGCCGGAGCCGCGGCATGCGGGCAGCGGGCGGCGAACCGGCAGCCGGACGGCGCCTCCGCCGCGGCCGTCGCCTCGACGGATGGGCCCACCGGCGCCCGGAACGGCACCCCGATCTCCGGCACGGAGCGGCGCAGCGCTGCCGTGTACGGGTGGCGCGGGGCATGCAGCAGGTGGGCCGTCGCGCCGCGCTCCACCACCTCGCCGCGATACAGCACCACGGTCTCCGGGCAGAGCCGCCCCACGACGGCGAGGTTGTGCGAGACGAGCAGGATCCCGAGGCCTCGCTCCTCGCGCAGGCGCTCGATCAGCTCCAGGATCCGGACCTGGACGGTGGCATCGAGGCCGCTCGTCGGCTCGTCGAGCAGGAGCAGGCGCGGGTCCACCGCCAGCGCCCGGGCGATGACGGCGCGCTGCCGCTGGCCACCGGAGACCTCGTGCGGATGCCGTCGTGCCACGGACTCGGGCAGGCCCACCTCGTCGAGCAGGCGCAGGACGGTCGCCCCGGCGTCGGCTGCCCCCCCACCGCCCGCCCGGTGGCCCTCCGCGATGGCGCTGCCGACCGTCTGGCCCGAGAAGGTGAAGCCGATGGTCCGGGCCGTCTCCTCGCGGGGAAACCAGGTGGTGATGGTCCGGTTCGTGGTCGAGTTCGAGAGAAAATAGCCGCCCAGCCGCACGGGCGAGGGACTGGTGTTATGCAGCTCGAACCAATCTTCAAAGGCCCCGGTGGCGGGATCCAGGAGGGTGCCACGATTGGAGGCCATCCATTCGTTCAGGAACACCTTCCCGAGCGCGGGATCCGCCGGACCCTGGAACGTGACGTCCACGCGGTTCGTCGTGCCTCCGAGAATCGTCCCATCGGAAGTGACGCCCTGGATGACGAGCACATGAGCACCCGGCGTGAGCGCCACCCGAAGGGTCCAGCGCGTCAGCGCGGTCCACTGGACCGGCCAGGCCTCGCCATTCACCCGGATGTCGGTCACCTCGATCGGGGCCTGACCGAGAAGCGTGACCGGGTTGGTCGAGGCGACCACGGTCGCGGATGAAGTGACGCGGAAGTCGGTGGCGACGCGGTCGAGGGTCTGTTGGAGGTACGTGCGGCGCGTGGCGAGGTAGGTCTTGATGCTGGTGTTGGCGTCGGGCGCGAACCCCGCGGTGCGGAAGGCGGCCTCGCGATCGTTGAGGAAGGC
>JBAXFC010000536.1:0-2725 GCA_037140135.1 Chloroflexota bacterium | reverse complement strand
AGGCCCTCGGCCTCACCCGCGAGCTGGACGTCGCTCACCACCACCGTGATCGGGGAGCCTGCCGCCTGTGCCGAGCGCACGGCACCCAGGGCGTCATCGAGCGTGCGCGCCATCGCCACGAGCTCGAGGTCCGCGGATGCCCGGACCGAGGCACCGAGCGCATCGAGGATCGCCGGGTGGTCGTCCACCAGCAGCACCCGGATCGGCATCATCCCCACGCTGCGCAGCCTAGCGCGGCCCGGGCCGTCAGGGGAGGCGGATCCGGATGTCGTCCACGGCGGCCTCGACCAGGTTGTCGGCACCGCCATCGACCGCCTCGAACACGAGGTGGATCTGCTGGCCGGCCCAGGCGCTGACATCGGCCGAGGCCGTGCTCCACGTCGCGTCGCGGTTCACCGCGTCACCCGGCTGCTCGAAGACCGGCGTGAGCGTCCCGTCCTGCGCCTCCACGTATGCCCGGAATGCATCCTCGGCCGTTGCGGCCGCGTCGTGCGCGAAGGTGTAGCGGAACGTGAGCGGGCCGAAGGCTGCAGGAGCCGCCGGGAGCGTGATGGCCCGGCTCCGGATCGTCGTCGCCCCGCCGTCCACGTCGTTGGCCCCGGCCCCGGCCCCTGCGGCCGCCCCGGTGACCAGGTCCTTGTAGCCGGAGTTTGCGGTGCCGGCCTGCTTGGGCCCGGAACCGTCGCTGGTCGCCGCCGGATCCGCCTGCTCCCAGGCGCCCGAGGTCGCCGTGTCGGTGGCCGCGGCGTTGACCGTCCAGCCCCGGTTGATCTCGAGGTCATCGAACAGGGGGCCGCAGTCGAGCTTCGCCGTCGCGCTCCCAAGGATCGCGTAGGGGCAGGCGGCCTGGTCGATCAGGAGCAGGATCGCGCTCCGGTTGCGCGCGGTCTGGGCGCCGATCCGGCTGTCATCGGGATAGTGGTCGCGCCAGACGGTCGCCTGTTCGGCGGGGTACAGCTCGTACGTGTAGGAGAAGATGCGCTGCACGCCGTACAGCCAGTCGATCTGGTCGCCGTCGGTGATGTACATGTCCGACGACTGCTCCGCCTTGTAGCCGTTGCGGGCCGCCATCGCCTTGCCCAGCGTCGCGAAGACGTTGTGGTCGAGGGCCGTCATGTCGTACGGGACGTTGGTCATCGTGTAGCCGTACGGCCAGAGGATGAGCTCGCCGTTGGTGTGGAGCGTGACGTGCGTCCTGATCATCTGGACGCCGCCGATGACGCGGCCGAGCACGAAGTCCCGCAGCGCGCGGACCTCGGGGGCGCTCCAGGCGCGCGGCCCGCGGTAGTTGATGGCGCTGCGGTTGCCCGATGAGCCGCCGCAGCAGCCGAAGTGGTAGCCGTAGTTGCGGTTGAGGTCCGTGTAGATCGGGACGCCGGTCGCGGTCACCTGCCGGTTCTTGCGCCAGGCCCGGTACGGCGTTCCCGTCAGGTCGAAGCGCATGCCGTCGGGGTTGAGCGCGAACACGATCCAGGTCACGCGCTCGTCCACGAGCCGGGTGATCGTCGCGTCCTTGCCGTAGCCGGTGGTCATCCAGCGCAGGACCGCCAGTGCCTGCTCCGTCGTGAGGTGCTCGCGGGCGTGGTGGAGGGCGTCGATCAGGACCTCCGGCTCGCCCTCCTCGACGTTCACGTTGTCGCTGATCTTGGCCATCCAGATGTCGCGTCCCTGGAAGCTCTTGCCGATCGAGAACACCGTGACGATGTCCGGGTGGTCGATCGCGGCCTGCTTGATCTCGCCCACCAGCTCCGGCCAGTTGTGGTAGCCGGCGTTCGAGGCGGGCCAGTCCGGCTCGGCGGCGGCGGCGTGCGCGGGGACGGCCAGCGCGGCCACCGTCGCCAGCGCCGCGGCACCCAGGGCGAGGACACGCAGGGTGGAGGGGGCGCGCAAGGGGAGTCGCATCCCGGCAGGGTGACAGATAACGTCCGTGGCCGCCCGCCGGGCGTTGAAATGAACCTCTTGACACCGCACGGTAGTAGTGTCACGATACAGCCATGCCCGACGACCCGTACAGCCTTGCAGACCTCGCCCGCCTGGCGGATGTGACCCCGCGGACCATCCGCTACTACGTCGCGCAGGGCCTTCTGCCGTCTCCCGAGGCCGCCGGTTCCAACACCCGGTACGGCGAGGGGCACCTCGCACGGCTGCGGCTGATCCGTAGGCTGCAGCGCGAGCATCTGCCGCTGGCCGAGATCCGGTCGCGGCTGGAGCAACTGGGGGACGAGGAGGTCATCGCGGCCGTCGAGACGTCGGCGCCGTCGATGGCGGAGTCGTCCCGGGACCGGGAGGGGACGCTCGCCTTCATCCAGAGCCTCATGAGCGGGGCAAGGGTCAGCCCCACGGTCAGCCCTCCGCCTGCCGAGCCCCAGGTCCCCGCCAGGGTGTCACTGTCCATCGATGCTCCGAGCCCGCGTCGGGCCCTCCGGCGCATGGAGATCGCAGCACCGGACGCGTCCGAGCTGATCCTGGATCTCCAGGCCGCACCGTCGCCGCGCCCCGCCGACTCGCGCCACCCCAAGCCGAGCCGCTCGCAATGGGAGCGCCTCGCGATCACCCCCGACATCGAGATCCATGTGCGCCGGCCGCTTGACCGGCTGGACAACAAGCGCGTCGAGAAGCTCGAGCGCATCGCACGGGAGCTCTTCGCAGCAGAGTCCTGACGGCCGGGCTGCCCGGCCACCCGCGCACCGTTCCCTCACCCGACGGCCCGCACGCCCTGGTCCGC
>JBAXFC010000535.1:0-2728 GCA_037140135.1 Chloroflexota bacterium | reverse complement strand
GGTGGGGATCGTCGGTTCCGCGACGGCCGTCGTCAAGGCCGGCGACCCGGCGTTCGAGGTGAACCATCCCGGCGGCGTGTGCTGGGGCAATGGCACCGCGCTGCAGGTGACGCCTGACATCGTGCCGGGCGACGTCGTCTCCGTACGCTTCGGCGCCCAAGCGGCGGGGGACACCGTGGCCGGCGACGCGTTCGTGACCACAGGATCCGTGCAGACCGGTGCCACCGTCACCGTCACCGGTCACATCGGCGCGTCGGTGCCACCGGCGAACATCGAGCAGCGCATCGTCGAGCCCCTGCTGGTGGATACCAACATCGGCAAGCGCGATGTCCGAGCCCTCCCCGGACCGCTGACGCCGGCGCCAACGGGCGGATACTCGTCCGCGTTGGAGTTCCCGACCGCCACCACCTTCAAGGCCACCTATGTCTTCGACGACCCGGACGGCGCGGGCGTGCTCACGGGAGCGGACAACGCGGCGATCGTCGCGGACGCCTTCCTCGGGGAACGACTGCTGTCCTGGCAGGCCGTGGACCTCGCCGGCAACCGCCAGGGACTGACGATCGGCGAGTTCGGGACGCCCGGCGGCCCGGGCTTCGGTGGCTGCCCCAACGGCCCTCTGCAGGCCGGGCCTCCGGGACCGACGAACGTCAAGGCCGCGGCCGTCGCCGGTGGCATCAAGCTGACCTGGACACCCGCCGTCGCACTGCCGGGCACCCCGCCCATCTCCGGCTACCGGGTGCATGCAGTGAGCCAGACCGTCACGAACGGAGAGCAGCTCGAGTTCGGCAAGCGCATAGCCGGGCAGGCGGCGACGGGCACGACCATCACTGGCCTGTCAGCGACCGATACGTACGACGTGGAGGTGGTCTCCCTCAGCAGCGTCGGGCAGACCTTCCCCGCCATCCACGCCACCCCCATCGTCGACGTCACTCCGCCGGTCATCACGGCCAGCCCCAACGGCGGCTCCTTCGCCACCCCGCGGAACGTCTCCTTGACCTCCAATGAGGCCGGGACGCAGATCTTCTACACCACCGATGGCACCAGCCCGCTCGACGCGGCCGGCGACGTGTCACTGGCGGCCAAGACGTACACCGGTCCGTTCACGGTGGGCACCAGCGCCGTTCTGTCGTACGTGGGCTTCGATCCATCCGGCAACCCCTCGACCATCGGCGTCGCGACGTTCACCATCACCAACACCCCAACGCCAGCCGCTCCGACGTTCGGCACGGTCACGGTCGGCAACGGCACCATCACGGCCAACTGGACCTCGGCGGATCCATCGATCACCCTGTACGGCATCCAGGTCTACACATCGGGCGGGGTCACGGTCGGCGGGCTCCGCGAGACCGCGACACAGTCAATGGTGACTACAGGCCTGACGCCGAACAGTGCCTACTACATAACTGTCAAGGCGAAGAACACCAACGGCTACGGACCCGAGTCGGCCAAGTTCGGCCCGCTCATCCCGACTGGCTCGGTCGTGGCCAACGCCGGACCGGACCAGACGATCGCCCGCGGCCTGAACCCCGTGGTCGTGAGCCTGACGGGTGCAGGGTCGACGCCGGGAGCCACGTACGCGTGGACCCAGATCACCAACGGGGGCAACGACCCCGACGCCGTCACGATCACGGGCGCCACCACGCTGACGCCGACCTTCACCCTCGGGCTGTACTCATACCCGCAGACGAATCTGGCCCGCACGTTCCGGCTGACGGTCACCTTCTCGGGCGGTACGGCAGTCGATGACGTGCGCGTGTTCGTGACACCCGACCAGGTGTCGGTCACCAAGGCCACCTGGAAGGCGGGCGACTTCCGGGTCACCGGTGCCGGCTCGCTGGCCGGCGCGACGGTCAAGGTGCACAACGGTGCCCTCACCGGCCCCGTTCTTGGCACCGCGGTCGTCGTCGCTGGAGTCCCGTCCGGCACCTTCGACATCCGACTGCGCAACGGGGCCGCTCCTGCGGCGAAGCCAGCAACCGTGTGGATCGAGTCGAGTGCCGGAGGCACTGCGGGGCCGTTTGCGGTCCAGTAGTCGTCACCAGCATGCACGGGAAGGGGTCGGGCCGACGAGGCCCGGCCCCTTCGCATGTGCGATCTCGTGAGCTTGATCCGGCGAGATCGCTGCCGGCCTGACAGACTCAGCACGACGCGCTGACCCGCCAGGGCGTTACCTTCGCGAGATCATCGGGGTGGTGCGCAGTGCGTGACGGTCGAGTCGATGATCGCGCCGCCTTCCTCCACGCCCTTGACGCCAGTCTGGCCAGCGATCCGGCCACCGTTGGGGTCGTCCGCATCGACCTCGATCGCTTCTCCCGCATCGGCGAGACCTTCGGGCCGGCGGTCGCCCGCACCGTCGGAGCGGTCATCCAGTCGCGAATGCAGGCAGTCGCCGGCTCGCCAGACCGGCTCCTCGAGTACGGCAATGACTCCTACGTCGCCATCGTGTCACTCGCGGACGTGGCGCCCGAGACGCTCGAGTCCACGGGCATGGACATCGTCGACCTCGTGAGCTCGCCCATCGACATTGCCGGTGAGCGAATTGCCGTTGGCAGCAACGCCGGCATTGCCGCTGCGGTCCACTTCCCCGAACCCGAGGCGCTGAGGCTGCTCGCCGCCGCCGAACTGGCCATCCAGCGTGCAGACGCCCTCGGGTCGCGTCGCGTCATGGTGTACGAGGTGACACCCCGTCACGACCCCACGCGCCTGCCACGGCTCTTCGCCGACATGC
>JBAXFC010000534.1:0-2742 GCA_037140135.1 Chloroflexota bacterium | reverse complement strand
GTCCATGTCGGCCCGCAGGAGGATCGCCGGGCCCGGCCGGCCGCCCTCGATCACCGCCACCACCGACGTCGTCCGCTCGCCCAGGCGCGGCTCGAGGCCCAGGGCACGCACCTGCTCCGCGACGATCGCCTGGGTCGCCGGGACCGTGAGGCCCACCTCGGGGATCCGGTGCAGGCGCCGTCGGGTCTCGATCACGTCCGGCAGGATCGACCGCGCGGCTGCAAGCAACGGGTTCGGGACAACGGCGGCATCGACCATGGGGCGGCTCCGTGGGCGGCGACGGGTGCCCGTCGCGGGATTCCATCGTACGTCCGCGCTCATGGTCCGAGATGACGCTGCCGACGCCTCTCGCAGGGCAGAACCGAGGCGGTGCCCATGGCCGCCATGCGCCCATCGATGGGGGGATCATGCACAGGATCCGGACGTGGTCCCGGACGCGGCGCCTGCTCGTCGTCCTGATGGTCATCGCGGCCGCCGAGCTTGCCTTCATGGGCGTCCAGGCCTATCTGCACCCCAAGCGGACCACACTCGTCTACAACCCGCGCGTGATCGCGGGGCAGCAGCTCGCGGGATGGTGCGCCGGTGGTTTCTACGCCCGCCAGGGTGACTCGATCGTGGTCACCTCCGCCGGCCACTGCGCCCCGGCCGGCACGGTCGTCAATGCCGACGACGGGTCCGGGCCGATCGGCGTCTTCGGGCCCAAGGCCTTCATGGCCACGTGCCCGCACCCGGACCACGAGTGCGTCGCGTCCGACATCGCCGCCGTGGTCCTCGAGCCGTCGCGAATCCCGTGGGGCCACCTCAACGAGGTGGACATGGGCGTGGGCGGCTACCGGATCCTGGCCGCCGGGACGAAGCCGCTCACGTGCGGCGACATCAAGGTGGGCGACCTCGTGGAGATCGACGGACGGCAGGAGTTCCGGACGGGCAAGGTGCTCGACAAGGGCGAGTACCTCCACGCCGATGACGGCAGCTACTTCCCGTGCATCGTCGCCGCCTCGATCAATGCGGGCAGCGGCGACTCCGGCGGGGCGGTGCTCGTGAACGGGGTGCCCGCGGGCGCCACCACGCGCGAGCTCGGCGGCAAGCTCGGGTTCACGCCGCTCGCCGAGGGCCTTGAGGCGCTCGGCCTGGTCCTGTGCACGACGCCGGACTGCGACCTGACCCCGCCGGGTGCTTCGCCGTCAGCGACGCCCTGATCGCTCAGGCGCGACGGGCCACGAGCCGCCAGACCTCGACGGAGCCCGGCGCCCTCGGTGACTCGAGGGTCTCGGGCTCGATGGATTCGATCTCGAACACGGGCGCGAAGGTCGATCGCAGGTCCGCCTCGGACAGGCGGGCCGGCCCACCCGCGAAGGCGTTGCGATCGCTCCAGGCGAAGAGCACCAGGCGCCCACCAGGGACGAGCGCACCGGCGATCGACGCCACGTAGCGCGGCCGATCGTGCGGCGCCAGCGCGTGGAAGCAGCCGACGTCGAGAACGGAATCGACGGTGACCCCGTCCGGCCCGACGCCTGCGGCCGCAAGGTCCCGCACGTCGGCAACCTCGAATGTGGCCGTCGTCGGCGAGCCGGCCCGCGCACGCTCGATGCCGCGCGGCGAGAAGTCCACGCCGGTGACCGTGTGGCCTCGCCCGGCGAGGTGGCGCGCGTCGTGCCCGGTGCCGCAACCGGCGTCGAGGATCGACGAGCCGAAGAGGCCGGCGTCAGCGGCGCGGATCACCGCCGGCTGGGGCCGGCCCAGGTCCCAGCTCGGGGTCCCCTCGTAGGCGCGGTCAAAGGAATCATGGCCGGTCGGGGCACCGCCCGGGTGTCCGCCGCTGGGATGGCCACCCGGGTGTCCGCCGCCGGGATGCGCGGGCTGCTCGTCGCTCATGGGTCGAAGCGTATCCCGCGCGGGCGATGTCGGGCAGCCGACAGGACGGACGGCGCTTGTTCCTGTCATCGTGCGGTCTCGGCCCTTCATCGTCGATCGGGAGGAAACGTGGACAAGAACCTCGTGCACCAGGTGCTCGGCGTCGCTGCGGACGTCATCTCGGGTGGGGCGATCTCCGCCAACGGCCACGGCAACGTGAGCATCCGCGTCCCGGGCGCCGAGGAGATGTACTACACGGCAGCCTCGTCGCTGCGGGGGCTCACCGCCGACGGGATCGTCCGCGTCGGGCTCGACGGGACGCTGCTGGAGGGCTCGCTGCCGCCGATCCAGGCGGCCGTGGTGGCCATGCACACCGCGATGTACCAGGACAATCCCGAGACCGGCTGCGTGCTCCACACGCACGCCCCGTTCGCCACCGCGTTCGCCGTTGCGAACAAGCCCATCGGCTGCTGGCTCGAGGCGCTCGCGATGTTCGGGATGCCCGAGGGGGTCCCGGTCGCCGGCTACGGGCCGCGCGGATCCGACGACGCGCTGGCGGCGATCCGGGCGGCAGTCCTGCCGGGCACGCCGGCGGTCCTGCTGGCCAACCACGGGGTGCTGGTCTTCCACCGGACGCCCGACCTCGCGGTCCTCGTCAACGGGGTGGTCGAAGAGGCGGCGCAGGCCGGCCTCCGCGCCGAGGCGATCGGTGGGCCGGCGCTGATCCCGCCCGCGATGCGCGAGGCCGCGCTGCAGCGCGCGATGTCGTTCGCCGCCCGGGGAACCGCGCGAGCCTGAGGCCGGCCGGTCGCAGGCCGCTCGGCCGCACCTGGCACGATCCGCTGGCCTCACCCGTCGGTGGGTCGTACCCAACAGTGGGTGAACGCG
>JBAXFC010000533.1:0-2743 GCA_037140135.1 Chloroflexota bacterium | reverse complement strand
CCCGTTGGCAGCGTGAGATAGGCATGGATCGTCAGACCGTCCCGCGCCGGGAACTGGACCGGGGTCATGGCCGCCATCTGCGCGGGCGACACCTGGTCGTTGAGCCGGGCCAGCCGCTTGAGCTCGAGCTTCCGCGTGTCCAGCAGGTACAGCGTGCCCGGGTCGCGGTCGCTCCACGCCCGGATGAGCACGAGGGACTCGTCCTCGGTCCGGCTGATGATGGAATTGTGGGTGCCGGGGAGCACGCCGTCGATGTCCCGGGCCAGCTGGCGGTAGGAGTCGTCGAGCCAGCGGGTTTCCGGGCGCTCGCGATCGATCGTCACCCCGATCACCTTGCCGAGGTGGCGGGAATAGATGATGCCGCCCACGTCGTAGACCGGGTCGGCCAGCACCTCGCGCAGGATTTTCTTCGCCCCCGGGTCGTAGGTGTAGAGGGCCTCGGTGGCCCGGCCGCGATTGGACCGGACCCAGAGGGTCTGGTTGTCGCCGTCGAAGCCCAGCGGGGACCAGGTGGGGCCGTCGGAGGGGAAACGCTCGATCTCGGTCCAGGGGGCGTCCTCCGCGGCGCGGTAGAACACGGCGGCGAACTCCTCCTTCTCGTCGTTGGCAATCGCGAGGCGGATGACGCCGCGATGGTCGGTCATCCAGCTCCGGATCTTGCCGAGGTTGTTCATCAGCTTCCGGCTCTTGCCCGTGTAGATGTCGAGGAGATGGGGATCCCCGAGCCCGGACGAGCCCCGGATGACCTCGATGAGGATGTGCCGCGGATCGTCCGGCAGGCGGTCGATCACGCCGTAGGCGCGGGTGTCGCCATTCTCGATCTGGTCGCCCTCGCGCTGGGTCGCCTGCTGGAGGACGGTGAGCTGGGTGCCGTCGGCGTTGACGGCGTAGGTGCCGAAGGACTCCTGCCCCTTGTACTGCTGGTAGAAGAAGAGCCGGTCGGGCCCGGCCCACTCGAAGCTGACGACGTTCTCCTCCTTCATGTCGGTGAGCCGCAGCTTCCGGCCCAGCTGGCGGTCGAGCACGACCAGGTTGAGCCGGTTGTTGGCCGGCTGGAGCCAGGCCAGATAGCGGCCGGTCGGGGAGAGCGCCGGCCGGCTGATGCTGTTGCCGCCGAAGAAGACATCGAGCGGGAGCACGGGCGGGACGGCGGCGGGCTCGGCGGCGCGCAGCAGCGGCGCGGCCAGGAGCAGGAGGAACGCAGCCAGCAACCGGGAGGGGGCGAGAGGCATGGACGAATCCCAGCCTCACCCGCCCCAAGCGGCAAAGAAAAAGGGCGGCCGGTTTGCACCGGCCGCCCTGGAATTAAACGCGTTGGAAACGCGACTTAGAACGTCTTCTTGATCGCAGCGTACCAAAAGCGGCCCACAGGGCGGCCAATCATGCTCTGGTCGTAACCGACACCGTTGTAGTAGAGCGGCGGCTGCTTATCGAGGGCGTTGTCAACACCCACCGTGACACGGGTGTTTTCCAGCCAGGTGCTGATGCCGGCGGGAATCTCGTAGCCGAAGTACGCACCCACGGTGTAGTACTCGTCGATCTCGTAGCCGTCGTAGTTCACGTCGCCGTAGTGCGAGGTGTAGTTGGCCGAGACGCCCGCGGTGTATTCCTTGAGGGCCCAGGCCAGCGAGCTCTGGAGCTTGACGCGCGGATAACCGTCGTGACCAACGGAGCTCGCGGGATTCGTGTTGCCCTTCGTCGTGGTGAAACCATAGAACTTTGTGTAGGTGAGCGTGTTGCGCATGCTAAACTGACCGAAGGTAGCCGTGCGCTTCTTGTAATTCACCTCGAAGTCGTAACCCTCAACCCGCTGGTAGGCGAGGTTGAGCGTGGCCGACAGGATGGACTGGATGCGGCCGGGGACCGTCGTGCTCTGGCCGGGCGCGATCGCCGTCACGGCGTTGTTCGGGCCGCTCAGGACGTTGATCGGGGAGGCCGTATTGTTGGTGTAGGTCTCGGTGCCCGGATCGCGAATGACGAGGCCGGCGGTGCCGCCGCCCACTTCGTTGGTACGAATGTAGGTGGTGCTGACGCTGGTGATGATGTCCTTCTGCTCGATGTGGAAGAACGACGCACCAACGGAGAGGCCCTTCACGTAGGCGAACGGCAGCTCGTAGACGAAGCCGTACTGGTAGACATCGGCGGTCTCAGGAGTGAGGGCCGGATTGCCACCGACGCGCACCAGACGCTGGGTCGAGGCGCCGTCGAACGGGTCACCCGTGAGGGCCTGGGGACGACGCAAGTCGGACAGACCGTTCGGGAGCGACTGGGACTCGCCACCATAGAGCTGGGGCAGAGTCGGCGCGCGGAAGGTCTTGGAGAACGAGCCGCGGAGGAGCAGGTCCTTGATCGGCTGGTAGCGCAGGCCGGCGTACGGCTTGACGCCGCTGTTGTAGCCGTCGCTGAAGTCTTCGAAGCGGGCCGCGAGGTTGAGGTCGAGCTTGTAGACGAAGGGCAGCGTGGCGGTCTTGACCAGCGGCACGCGGAACTCAGCCGCCGCCGACTTGACCGTGCGGTCGGACTTGGTCGCACCAGCGAGTCTCACCTGGCCGATGATGTCGTCCAGGGTCGTGGAGATGGCGTCGTTGGCGACGTTGAACTTCTCCTTGCGGACTTCCACGGAAACCGCGGTGCCGACCGTGCCGGTGGGGATCTCGAAGAGATCGCCGGAGATCTTGGCGTCCCACAGGTCGAGGGCCGAGTTGCCGGCCTTCTGGGTCTGAACGCGGACGGTATCCAGGAC
>JBAXFC010000532.1:0-2759 GCA_037140135.1 Chloroflexota bacterium | reverse complement strand
GGCTGCGGGGTGGGCTGGCGCCCGCGAGGATGAGGCCCGCCGCGAGGAATGCCGGTCCGACCAGCGCAACCGCCAGCGGCAGCATCTCGAGGCTGGCACCGCTGGCGAAGATGGGCGCCCAGATCCACGCGAGGAACCCGGCGGGGGCGCACAGCAGCGCCGCGGCAAGAACGGGCAGCCTCCTGGCGGACAGCGCGGCGGCCCATGCGGCGGGCCCGAGCAGGAGGCCCATGCCGCCGAGGATGGGGGGTGCGATCCAGACCAGCCCGACGACGACTGCGATGATGCGGCCGACGCTCGTCAGGCCCGACGGTGGGCGACGGTGCACGTCCATGGGTCAACCATCGGCTCGTCGCTCGTCACTGTCAAGGCCGGCCTGCTCGCTCCCGGGCCCTGCCCCTGGCCATCCGCGGACGCCGCCGGAGCAACCCGCCCTGCCCGAAACCTGACCGTGCGTCCTGCGTTCGGCGTGCACGGTCCGTCCGCGTCGCGCCACCCGAGCGTAAACGGACTGCCCGTCAGGATCGCAGCCGCACGGGAGGCTCTGGCACGCACCTGTCGCCCCTGCAGGCGGAATCCCCGACCGAGAGTCCAGCCTGAGCGGGCCGGGACCCGACGCGTGGAGCGTGACCCAGCGTCAGGCATCCGGTTGCTGGGGCGCTCCGAGACCTCGCGCGAACGACCGCCCAGCGGTCAAGTGCAGGAAGCCGGACCGGGGGCATGCCGGAGCATCTGCTCGGCAGGCGGCGACCTCCGCGCCCTTGCGCCCACCCCCCTCGTCCGGGGGGGGTCGCGGCAACGCAGGTGAGGGTCAAGGGCAACGGCCGTTGCCATTGCCGACCACCGTTGCCGCCAGACCCGTCAGCGTTGCTCAACTTGGGCACCGATGAGGGTCCAGCACGTGCCGCCTGCGATCTATCCAGGGCATACGCCACACCCGACGATCCACACATCGACTGCAAGTGGCGGTCGATGGGCGACGGGAGTGGAGCAATGCAACTCAAGGATCTGACCGAACAGATGGCACTGATCGTGCCGATGCTGATCCTCCTCGAAGGGATCGTCGCCATCGTCGTGTGGTTTGCGATGGGTTCCAAGGGCGGCCGTGGCGCCCGGATCGCAGCCTGGTTGGGCCTGGTGACCCTCACGTTGTGGTGCGGCAGTGCCGCCGCTTTCGTCGGCCTGAACCTTCTCTACTTCGCGTTCGGCTCGACGGCCGTGATCATCGGCGCCGTCGTGGTGACGATCTTCATGGTCCTGATGCCCTTCGGCTGGGCCAGGGTCGTGCGCAACCACAGCCATGGTGACGACACCAGCAACCAGGCCCGGTAGCCGGACGCCACCCCCATGACCACCCTCCGCGAGCCGAAGGCCGACGGGATCCCCACCGGGACCCGCCTTGGCGTGATGCTCGCGATCGTCGACTTCCCGATGCTCAGCAGCGCGCTCCGAAGTGTCATCGACCAGGAGCGTGACATGCAGGTCGTCGGGGACGCGACGGACCGCGAGACGATCGTCGAGCAGGCCCGCATCGCCAATCCGGACGTGATCGTCCTGGAGTGCGAGAGCGTCGGCGGCTACGGCTGCAGCACCTACGACGCCATCGAGGCGATCCGCAACGCATGCCCCAACGCCAAGATCATCGCCCTCGACTGCCGCTGCGCCGGGGAGCAGTTCTCGGTAGCCCTCAAGGCGGGAGCCAACGGGTTCCTGACCCGCGAGGCCCAGAACAGCGACATCGTCGGCGCCGTCCGCAGCGTCGCCGCCGGCCACACGTACGTGAGCCCCGCGATCGTGACGCGGATGGTGGACACCTACGTCCGCCGCAGCCCGGACGCCGGCCTCGACGACCCGTACGAGGCGCTCTCGGAACGTGAGCGCCAGATCCTGCTCCTCGCGGCCATGGGCCACACCAACCGCGACATCGCCCGCTCCCTCCAGCTCTCCGAACAGACCGTCCACAACAACCGTGCCAACGTGATGGAGAAGCTCGGCCTGCACGACCGGGTGGAGCTGCTCCGCTACACCGTCCGGCGCGGCCTCTTGAGCCCCTCAACGCTATGAAGACCCCTGCGCGGCTCAGCCGCACCCTGACCGCCCTGCGCCCCCGCACCCGCCGCGGGCGCATCCTCGCCGCCATCGGCATCGGCTTCGGCGCCGTCGCCCTCTCGGGCGTCCTGTTCGTGGCCGCCGCGATGGGCTGGGATCCATACCTCCAGTTCTCCCTGGACCACTCGACCCACATCTCGCAGGCCGCAGCGAAGCCGCTCGACTACGCGAGCTCCTCGATCTGCGCGCAGTGCCATGAGCCCGAGCATGCTCGCCTGGTCAGCGCGACCCACAAGACCATCGGCTGCCAGAGCTGCCACGGCCCCCTGGCCGCCCACGCGGACGCCGGCGACAAGGCCGCCTCCGAGCAGGTCGCGGTCAAGGTCCCGACCAACGAGGTCTGCGTCCGATGCCACGCCGCCTCAACCGGCCGGCCGTCGGGCATGCGGGAGATCATCCCGGGCCAGCACTACATCAGCGAATGCCTCCAGTGCCACGACCCGCACACGGGCATCGCCAACCGGCCGCCGGTGGTCCGCCACCCGCTGACCGACCTGCCCCCCTGCATCACGTGCCACGGTTCCGAAGGGTTCAAGGCCCGCAACCTGCGGCACCCCGACACGACGACGGACGACAAGGAGTGCCTCCTCTGCCACGCCGCGGGACGCGGCCCGGCGGTGGACGGCCTCGACGACACGGGAGCATCCAAT
>JBAXFC010000531.1:0-2761 GCA_037140135.1 Chloroflexota bacterium | reverse complement strand
GACCGCGCCGGCGGCGTCGCGGATCGCCTCGCCATCGACAGTCACGTGGCGCACGATCCCGTCCAGACGCACGATCTCGTTCTCCGTCGAGAATGGCTCGCCCGTGGCCATGACCTCCTCGATCGAGGAGGTCATGAGGGCGAACGCCTCCCGGGAGAAGAACCGGGCCTGGTCCGCGAGCGACGGGACGGGGCTCCCGGGCGCAAGTCCGAAGATGCGGCACATCTCGTCGGACCACGTCACGACACCGGTGGCCACGTCCAGTTCCCAGCTCCCGACATGCGCCATCCGCTGGGCGGCCTTGAGCTCGGCCTCGCGTCGCGCGATCTGGTCGGCTGCCAACTTCCGCTCGGTGATGTCGAGGAAGGTCGTCACCGCCGCGTGCGGGGCCGCGCCCGGCTCCCGGCGCAGCGGCTCGGACGAGACGGAGATCCAGGTCAGCCGGCCGTCCGGGGTGTGGACGCCCATGACCACGCCGGACTGTGCCTGCCCGGTCCGCAGGGTCACCATCGCCGGGTGCTCCTCGCCCGGGAACGGGGACCCGTCCTCGTGGACCGACCGCCACCGGGGGTCCACCGACGTCCGGCCCAGCATCTCGTCCTCAGTCAGGCCGAGGATGCGCTGGGCGCCGGCGTTGCAGGCAGCGATCGAGCCGTCGGCCATCTGCAGGACGACCCCCTCGGACATCGCGGCCACCACCGACCGGTAGCGCTCCTCGCTCTCGCGCGCCGCCTCCTCCGCGAGCCTCCGCGCGCTGATGTCATTGAGCACGACATGGCACACGGGAACGCCGTCCTCGTCCGCGGCCGTGAGCACCAGGTGCGCCCAGAACGGCGTGCCGTCGGGCCGCGCCATCCGAAGCTCGCAGGTCTCCACGTCGCCCGGCCGCCCCGGACCATCCGCACCGAGGGGCCCGAGGACGCGGTCGCGCACCGCGTGCCAGGCGAGCAGGTCCTCCTGCGCGACGGACTGGGAGAAGCGGCGATGGACGAGCCTGCTGCGGGGGACGCCCAGCATGGTGGCGGCGGCGAGGTTCGCCCGAAGGAACGCCTCGGACGCGTCGATCGTGCAGTAGCCCAGCGGCGCGAAGTCGTAGTGCTCGCGGTAGAAGGCCCGCGAGGCGTCGAGCTCCGCCCCCACCCGGCTCAGCTCATCGTTCTGCATCTCGAGCTCGATCTGGTGGACGCGCAGGACGTGGATGCCGGCGAGGTCGTCGGCACCGCCGGCGGCGGCAGGGAGCGCCGCGAGGCGCTCCTCTGCCTGTCGTCGCAGGTCAGCGGCGGAGAGCGGCCGGCGTGCCGCGGCGTCCCGGGACCGCACGGCCGCCCGCGTGTCCGGCGCGTCCTGCTCGCCAGGCTCCGGCACGTCGGTCATCTGGCGCTGCCGGCGGCAGGGCGGGCCGGGAGCGGCCGGGGCGGCATCAGGGGGCCCGCGTCAGCGCGCAGCAGCCGGGCGATGGGGACGGCCTCGAGCCCCCCCCCCGCGCGCGCGACGGGCGGGCATGCCGCAACTCTCGATCGCGATGCAGAACGCCACAGAGTCCATCCCTCACGGCCACTGCAGCCGGTCCAACACGGGGCTGACGCACGTTTCGTTGACGAGCATACGCCGTCCTGCGGCCGCTGCGGCCGTGGTTCGGCAGGCGGCGGTCCCGTCGATCCGGAAGCCGCCATCGACCTCGGATTGACCGTTGGCGGGTCGTCGGGCAGATCTTCCTCAACGGAAGCGGAGGGAGCGGGGTCGCCTGGTCCTGGGACCGGGAGGGTGGCTGATCTCGTGGCCCCGGAGCACGTTCGCCGGCCAGGACGCGAGCAGGTTGTGGGTCATCGCCGGCGAGTTCCAGGCCGGGAACTCCGACCGTCCGGCTGCGGACGATCTCCGGTCCCCAGGCCTGGACATTGCTCACTCGGTGATCAGGGCAGGCGACGACTGTCCTCCGCCGCCGCCGCTGAACTGGCATTTCGCCTTCGCCCTGATCGAAGGCTCACACTGCGACTAGCCATTGAACAGCACACCTCCTGGCGAACGGGCCGGCAGCTCCACGATGAAGGTGGCCCCGCGACCGGCCCCCTCGCTCTCGGCCCAGGCCTGGCCGTCCATCGCCTCGGCCAGCGCGCGCACGATCGCGAGGCCGATGCCGGACCCGCCGGCGGCCCGACTGCGCGCAGCGTCCACGCGGTAGAAGCGCTCGAAGACCGCCTCGAGCTGGTCGGGCGCGAGACCGGGACCCTGGTCCGCGACGGCGATCCGGACCATCTCGCCGCGCCGCGAGACCGTGAGCGCGATCCGGGACCCGTCGGGCGCGTGGCGCAGGGCGTTGGACAGGTAGTTGGCCAGCACCTGGCCGAGCCGGTCGCGATCGGCGCTCGTCGCCGCGGCAGGTCCGTCCACGGCAAGCGCGATCCCCCGCTGACCGGCCTGCGGCTCGAACCGCGAGGCCACCTCGCGCGCCACGGCGAGCGCATCCACCTCCGCGATCGCGAGCGGCAGCTGGCGGGCCTCCGCGCGCCACAGCTCCGAGAGGTCGTTCACCAGGCGCGTCATGCGCGCCGTCTCGGCCCGCAGCAGGACCCACGTCTCCGGGCGCGGCTGGATCACCCCGTCCTCGAGGCCCTCGAGGTACCCGTCGAGCGTGGGCAGCGGCGTCCGCAGCTCATGCGCCACGTCCCCGACCAGCTGGAGACGCCGCCGCTCGGTGGCCTCGAGGGACCCGGCCATCTCGTTGAACGACATGGCCAGCTCGCCCAGCTCGCCGCGGCCG
>JBAXFC010000530.1:0-2777 GCA_037140135.1 Chloroflexota bacterium | reverse complement strand
AGGTCGCGGTCCACCGCCTCGTCCGCGGTCAGCCCACCCGGGTCAAGCGCGGTGAAGGCAGCCGCCCAGCGCCCGGCGAAGGCGATCCGGGCCCGGCGGCCCTCCTCGCTCATGTCCGGCCACCGGTCATCGAAGCGGTGATCGCCGACGGCGGTCGCGAGATCTGGCTGGAGGGCGAAGAGCTCGTCGAGGCACGTGGCGACGAGGTCGGCGAAGGCGGGCACAGGGCCTCCTGGTTCGACGATGCGGCCCGGGTCCGGCCCGGGCGGTTCCCCGAGTCTACCGCCGCAACGGCCCTCCCCCGTCCTACCATCAGGAGATGGACAGCGAGCTGACGATCATCAACGGGCGGGTGCTCGGCGTGGACGGGGCGACGACCGTCCGGATCTCCGGTGAGACCATCGCGGCCGTCGGGACCGGGGCGGGGGCCGGGGTCGCGGGACGGGTGGTCGATGCCTGCGGCGGCCTGGTGATGCCCGGCTTCGACGACGCCCACATCCACATCCTGAGCGGTGCCCGCCAGGTGGGCGACGCGCAGCTCTACCCTCTCCAGACCGTCGAGGCGATCGGGGAGGCGATCCGGGCGCATGCGGCCGCCAACCCCGATGCGCCCTGGGTCCTCGGTCGCGGCTGGCTCTACGCCCCGTTCCCGGGTGGCATGCCGACCCGTGCCCTGCTCGATGCGGTGGTCCCGGACCGGCCGGCCTACATGGGCTGCTACGACGGGCACAGCGGCTGGGCCAACACGGCGGCCCTCCGCCTCGCGGGCGTCGACCGCACGACAGCCGATCCGCCCAACGGCGTGATCGTGCGCGACGCGGACGGCGAGCCCACCGGGGCGCTCAAGGAGGAGGCGCAGCTCCTCGTCGAACGGCACATCCCCACCCCGACCGAGGACGACGACCGGGCCGCCGTCAGGCGCGCGATCTCGGGCTTCCACGCGATGGGCATCACGGCCGCCCAGGATGCCTGGCTGACCACGGACGAGCTCGCCTTCTGGGGCCGGGTCCATGCCGATGGGGACCTCGACCTGCGGTTCCGGGGCGCCCTGATCATGGAGCCCGGCCAGACGCTCGACCAGTGGCGCCGCAGGCTCGACGAGTACGAGGCGGCCGCCGGCGGGCTCCGGGGCGGCAGCCGCCTCGACGCCGGGATCCTCAAGGGCTTCGTGGACGGCGTCATCGAGGCGCGGACGGCGTCGATGCTGGAGCCGTACGTGGACGACACCAGCAGCGGCCTGCCGGCCTGGGAGCCGGCCGAGCTCGACGCCTTCGTGGCCGAGGCCGACCGGCGCGGCTGGCAGGTGGAGCTGCATGCCATCGGCGATCGCGGCGTCCGGCTCGCCCTCGATGCCTTCGAGCACGCAGCCGCGGTCAACGGCTCCTGGACCGGCGACCCCCATGGCCGCGGCGTCACGCCCGGCACCCATGCCCGCCGCCACCGCGTCGAGCACATCGAGACCATCGATCCGGCCGATATCGGGCGCTTCGCGCGGTTGGGCGTCGGGGCGTCGATGCAGCCCTATCACGGCGATCCGTCGCCCAACCAGATCTCCGTGTGGGCCGGCAACATCGGCCCGGAGCGGGCGGGACGGGCGTGGGCGTGGCGCTCGATCCGCGACGCCGGCGGCCGCCTCGCCTTCGGTTCGGACTGGCCGGTGGTCCCCTTCGACCCGTTCATCGCCCTCAACAGCGCCTGCAACCGGCAGACGACCGGGGGACTGCCCGCCGGCGGCTGGCTGCCGGGCGAGCGGCTGTCCGTCACCGAGGCGCTCGAGGCCTACACCGCGGGCGGAGCCTGGGCCGCCTTCGCGGAGCACCGGCGCGGCCGGGTGGCGCCGGGCATGGACGCGGACCTCGTGGTTCTCGACCGGGACCTGATCGCGACCGGTCCATCTGCGATCATCGGGACCAGCGCCCGGCTGACCGTCCAGGCCGGCCGCATCGTCCACGACACGGAGGCTTCCGCGTGAAAGGTCTGATTGCCAGCATCGCGGTCACCGCGATCGCGTTCGTCATCGTCGCCTACCTGCTGCCGCAGGTGGACTTCACCGGCGGGTTCGTCCAGCTCATCGTCCTCGCGGTCGTGTTCGGCCTCGTCAACGGTCTCGTCAAGCCGATCGTCAAGCTCCTGGCCTTCCCGATCAACCTCATGACGCTGGGCCTGGTGGGCGTCGTCATCAACGGGGTGATGCTGCTGCTGGTCGCCTGGGCCGCCGACTCCTTCTTCCAGGCCGGCCTCACCATCGGCGGCTTCCCCGCGAAGGGCATCTCGCTCGATGCCATCACCGGCGCCGTCCTGGCCGCTCTCGTGCTCTCGATCACGCAGGCGATCCTCGGCCTCGTCATCAAGGACTGAACCGTGACGCCGGCCGGAACCCCGGCCGCCGCCCTGCGCGAGGCGGCTGCGCGCTTCGGGACACCGGTCCACGTGGTCTCGGCGATGACCCTCGCGGCCGGGAGCGAGGAGCTCCGGGCCGCCTTCCCGGACCCCTGGCTGCGCGCGTTCAGCGTCAAGGCCAACGACGTGCCGGGCGTGATCGCGCGCCTCGCCGGCCTGGGCGTGGACGGGAACGTCGTCTCCCGCGGTGAGTGGGCGACAGCGGTGGCGGGCGGCCTGCCGAACGGGCGGATCACGCTCGAGGGGATCGGCAAGACGCAGGGCGACCTCCGCTCCGCCGTCCGCGCCGCAGCTGCCGGATCGCCCCTGCGCTGGGTCGCCGTGGAGAGCCCCGAGGAGCTCGACGAGCTGGTCGGGCTCGCGGGCCGCGCGGGACT
>JBAXFC010000529.1:0-2785 GCA_037140135.1 Chloroflexota bacterium | reverse complement strand
TCGCCGCGCAGAAGGATCCGGACAAGTACCGGAACCTCACGATCCGCGTCGCCGGCTACACGGCCTACTTCACCGAGCTTGCGGAGGATCTCCAGAACGAGATCATCGCCCGGACCAGCTACGAGGACTCGTGAGCTCGGCCCGGGTCTTCGACCTCCAGCGGTTCTCCGTCCATGACGGGCCCGGGATCCGCACCACCGTCTTCCTGAAGGGCTGTCCCCTTCGCTGCCGGTGGTGCCAGAACCCCGAGGGCCTCGACCGCACCATCTCGTTGTGGCACTTCGAGAACCTGTGCGGCCACTCCGGCCGGTGCGCAGAGGTCTGCCCCACGGCGGCGATCACGCTCACGCCCACGGGTGTGGACATCAACCACGCCGCGTGCACCCAGTGCGGTGACTGCGTCGAGGCCTGCCCGCGCAACGCGCTCGCGCTCGACGGCCGCGACATCACGGCCGACGAGGTCGTGGACGAGGTTGGCCGGGATTCGATCTTCCACGAGGTCTCCGGCGGCGGCGTGACGTTCTCCGGTGGTGAGCCGCTGGCGCAGGCCGCCTTCGTGCGCGACACCGCGGCTGCGCTCAAGGAGCAAGGCCTGCCCACCACGCTCGAGTCCTCGTTCCACGCGCCGTGGTCGGCGATCGAGCCGCTGCTGCCCGTGATCGACCTGTTCATCGTGGACGTGAAGGTCGCGGATCCCGAGGGCCACAAGGTCGCCACGGGCGTCACCAACGAGCTGATCCTGGCCAACCTCCGCCGCCTGGCCGCCGCGCTCACGGGCACCGGCCGCATCCTCGTGCGGGTGCCGCTGGTGCCGGGCTACACCGCGACCACGGAGAACCTGGCCGCCATCGCCGGCCTGATCGCGGAGATCGACCCGGCGCTGCCGGTCGAGCTGATGAACTTCAATCCGCTCGCAAGCGCCAAGTACCGGCGCATGCACCTGCCCCACGAGTTCGCCGATGTCACCACGTCGTACGCGCCGGCCGAGATGCATGCCTTCCGTTCCCTGTTCGCCGAACGGGGCCTCACCGTACGGTGAGGCCGCCCCGGCGGCCCTTCGGAGCTTCTCGATGAGCCTGGCCATCCGGGACCTGGTCGACGCCGCCGTCGCGGGCCGGCCCGTCTACATCAGCACGCTGCGGGATCGTTTCGACGCGCTGCCGGCGTCCGAGGCCTTCGTCCTGACCGCCGCCCTTGACGGCTTCGCCGACGACGGCCCGGCCTTCACGTTCCGCCTGCCCAGGTTCGCGCTGCTGGCGGCGGACGAGCGGACGATGGTCACCGAGTACGTGCTCGCGGGCCTGTACAACATCATCTCCACGCTTGGCGGCAGGGGACTGGCGTTGCGCGCGGACGGTGACGACGGCGAAGGGGCGGAGCTCGCTGTGGCGTTCGCGGCGACCTTCGGGATCGGCGAGACGCGGCTGGCGCGCACCGGGTACGGGCGGGCGGTCAACGTGTCGGAGCGCATGGACGAGGCGATCTCGGCGCCCGGCACGCCATCGCGGGGCCGGTTCCGGGTGCTCGACGTCGTGCCCTCCCCGGCTGCCAGCGCGGCCCGGGCGACAACCCGGATCGAGGGGCTGTGTGCCCTGGCGACGAGCGGCATGGATGGCACCGCCATCTGTGGCATGGACATCGGCGGCACCGATATCAAGCTCGCCCTCGCCGTCGATGGACAGGTTGCGCGCTTCCTGGAGTACGACTGGTTCCCGGCCGCGTTCACGCAGATCGACCAGATCATCGATCCGATCCTGCTCCTCGTCCGGCTGATGCGCCTCGACGCGGCCCGCGCGACAGGGGTCTCGGACGCCGCGGTGCTGGCCGGGATCCTCGCCCCGGCGTTCGCCCACGGTGCTCCGCCGGCGGTGATCGAGGCGGCGGTGCTCGCGGGCGAGTCGATGGTGCCGGCAGCGGTTGCGCTCGACGCCATCGGGGTGTGCTTCCCGGACGTCGTGGTGCGCGACAAGATCGTGGGTGGCGAGGTCTACAAGACGCGCGGCATGCGCAACCACCTCGGGGCGGCGTACGAGGACGAGTTCCGCAAGCTCTCGGCGCTCGACGAGGCCCTGCGGGCGTTCGTGAAGCCCGGTGGCGTCGTGGGCATCGTCAACGACGGGCCGATGGCCGCCTTCACGGCCGCGGTCGAGGCCGGCGCGGTGGATCCTGCCGCGATCGGCGCGGGCGTCTTCGCGCACACGCTCGGGACGGAGCTCGGGACCGGGTGGGTGACCGAGGCCGGCGAGATCCCGGACATCCCGCTCGAGATCTACAACTGCATCATCGACCTCGGCAGCTACCCTGAGCGCCAGTTCGCGCCGGATGACGTCCGCAGCGTCAACAACTTCAACACGCGCCTCGCCGGCACTCTCCAGAAGTACACGAGCCAGAGCGGCGTCTTCCGGCTCGCCGCCAAGTACCTGCCCGACGAGGACCCGGCCCTCTTCGCCGAGCTGCTGGAGCGCGGCCTGCTCACGGTCTCCGACGACGGCGTCCTCGTCCCGACCGAGCCCAGGGACCTGCGCAAGCCGCTGCTGGAGTTCCTGATGTCGGCGGCGGAGCAGGGCGACCACCCGGCGGTGGACCGGATCTTCCGCGAGATCGGGGAGTTCATGGCGGTCGCCTGGCTCGAGTCGCGGTGGCTCCTGGACCCGGCCGCCTCGACCCGGATCCTGTTCGGGCGTCTCGTGAAGCGGCGGGCCTGCTTCGAGCTCATGGTCGCGGGCGCGCGATCCATCGCACCCGCGCTGCGGCTCGAGGTGGCCGACGACGTGATGGCCAACAC
>JBAXFC010000528.1:0-2792 GCA_037140135.1 Chloroflexota bacterium | reverse complement strand
CGGCGTCTACTTCAACATGGGCGAGTGCTGCAACAGCGGCAGCCGCCTGCTCGTGCAGCGCTCCATCGCGGACGAGTTCATCGCCCGGGTCGTCGAGCGCTCGAAGACCGTCCCCGTCGGCGACCCGCTGGACCCCAGGACCAAGGTCGGCGCGATCGCGACCGACGAGCAGCTCGCCAAGATCACCGAGCTCGTGGACTCCGGCCGCGCCGAGGGCGCCGACCTGCTCCTCGGCGGCGGCCGCCTCGACACCGGCATGGGCCGCTTCATGGCGCCGACCGTGTTCTCGGGCGTCGAGCCCACGATGCGGATCGCGCGCGAGGAGATCTTCGGCCCCGTCCTGAGCGTCCTCACGTTCGACACGGCCGAGGAGGCGGCGCGGATCGCCAACTCCACGACGTTCGGGCTCTCCGCCGGCGTCTGGACGCGCGATCTCGACACCGCCATCGGCATGAGCCGGGCCATCCGCGCCGGCACGATCTGGGTCAACACCTTCCTCGACGGCTACCCCGAGCTCCCCTTCGGCGGCTACAAGGGGAGCGGCATCGGGCGCGAGTTCGGGCGCTTCTCCATCGACGCCTTCACCGAGCTCAAGTCGGTGCAGATGCACCTGGGCCCGCGGACGTCATGGTGGATGCCGCGCCCCGGGGCCGACGCGAAGTGAGCCGCCTCGTCCCGGTCCTGTCGGCGGCCGAGGCCGTCGGGCACATCTCGACGGGGGTGACCGTCTCGGTCAGCTCCTCGAGCGGCCTGGGCTGCCCCGATGCCGTGCTGCGCGCCCTCGGCGAGCGCTTCGCGGCGACCGGCGAGGGCGGCGACCTGACGCTGCTCCACCCGATCGCCGCGGGCGACATGTACGGCATCGACGGGGTGGACCACCTCACGGCACCGGGGCAGATCCGCCGCATCATCGCGGGCTCCTACCCGAGCGGCCCGTCGTCGGCTGCGCCGCCGCGGATCGTCGCCGCGATCGAGGCGAACGAGATCGAGGCCTACAACATCCCCTCGGGCATCCTGTTCCAGCTGCACCGGGCATCGTCGGTCGGCCAGCCGGGCGTCCTCACCGAGGTGGGGATGGACACGTTCATGGATCCGCGCCGCCACGGCGGCCGCATGAACGCGAAGACCACCGAGGACATCGTCTCGGTCGTCCAGTTCGACGGGCGCGAGTGGCTGTACCTGCGCTCGATCCCGGTTGACGTGGCGATCATCCGCGCCACCACCGCCGACGAGTACGGGAACCTCACCTGCGAGGACGAGGGCGCGCCCCTCGGCGTGCTCGACCAGGCGCTCGCCGCCCACAACAACGGCGGCTTCGTCATCGCCCAGGTCAAGCGCCTGGCCAAGGGCCGGACGCTTCCCGCGCAGGCCGTCCGGGTGCCGGGCATCGTGGTGGACGCGATCGTTGTCGCGCCGGACCAGCTCCAGACGACGCAGACCGTGCTGCTCCCGGAGGCCGCCGGCCACTACCGCGCCCCGAGCTCCGCCCTGGAGCTTGCGGAGTGGGGCCCCGAGAAGGTGATCGCCCGGCGCGCGGCCGTGGAGCTCCGTGACGGCGAGGCGGTCAACCTCGGGTTCGGGATCTCCGCGCTCGTGCCCCGGATCCTCGTCGAGGAGGGCCTCGACGGCGCGGTGACGTGGGTCATCGAGCAGGGTGCCGTGGGCGGCGTGCCGTTCCTCGGGTTCGCCTTCGGCTGCGCCCAGAACCCGGACGCCCTCATGGCCTCGCCGGACCAGTTCCAGTACCTCCAGGGCGGCGGCTTCGACCGGGCGATGCTCTCGTTCCTCGAGGTGGACGCCGACGGCAACGTCAACGTCTCGCGCCTGGCGGCGCGCCCGCACGTGACCGCGGGCGTGGGCGGGTTCGTGGACATCACGGCGCGCGCCAAGCGGCTCGTGTTCTCCGGCTATTTCACGGCCGGCGCCCAGGTCGCGATCGAGGACGGTCACGTCAGGATCGTCAAGGAGGGCAAGCACCAGCGCTTCGTGCCGCAGGTGCAGCACGTGACCTTCAGCGGCCGGCGCGCCCGCGAGCTGGGCCAGGAGGTGGTGTTCGTGACCGAGCGGTGCGTGGTCCGGCTGCTGCCCGACGGCCTGACCGTCACGGAGATCGCCCCCGGCATCTCGGTGGAGCGCGACATCCTCGGCCAGACGGCGCTCGATCTCCGGGTCAGCCCGGACCTGCGCCAGATGGACGCCCGGCTCTTCCATCCGGCCCCGATCGGCCTGCGGCTCATGGAGCGCGGAGCATGAGCGAATCCGTCGTCCCCGGGCTCCGCCTGGACGTCGAGGGCGCGATCGCCACGATCACGCTCGACCGGCCGGAGAAGCTCAACGCCGTCACGCCCGAGATGCTCGAGGGGCTCGAGGCCGCCCTGTCGCAGATCGAGGCGGACGAGGCCATCCGCGTGGTGGTGCTCACGGGCGCGGGCGAGCGCGCGTTCTGCGCCGGCGCCGACATCAACGCCTGGGCGTCGCTCGCGCCCATCGACATGTGGCGCAGCTGGGTGCGCCTGGGTCACCGGGTCGTGGACCGCCTCGAGGGGCTCCGCCAGCCCACGATCGCGGCGATCAACGGCATCGCCTTCGGCGGTGGCCTGGAGCTGGCCCTCGCCTGCGACCTCCGGATCGCGGCCGATACCGTGAAGGTGGCCGCGCCCGAGGTGGGGATCGGCACGATCCCGGGCTGGGGCATGACAACCCGCCTCGCCGTTGTGGCGGGTCCCGCGCGCGCGAAGCAGATGATCCTGAGCGGCGAGCCCGTCGACGCCCGGCGTGCCGAAGCCTGGGGT
>JBAXFC010000527.1:0-2792 GCA_037140135.1 Chloroflexota bacterium | reverse complement strand
CGTAGACAGCGGTCGCCACGACGACGATGGCGTCGCGGTGCTCGTCCATGAGGACATCTGTCAAGGGACAGCTGAATCTGGACGGAGACGGTCACGAGATCTGGACGGAGACGGACGGCGGAACTGGACGCCCGCGGCCATGAGAACTGGACACCGTCCGCTCTCTCTCTCTCTCTTCGGGGAGGCTGACAGGAGCCGCGCTGCGAGCTGCGGGGTCAACCGTCCTCGGCGATCGCCAGCGCCTGGACGCCGCGCCCGTCGAGCGCTTCGGCAAGGCGGTGGCTGCGGCCCTCGGTGACGATCACGTGGGCGTGGTGGAGCAACCGGTCGACCGCAGCGGTGGCCAGGCCCTTGGGGAAGATCGTGTCGAACCGGGCCGGGTGCAGGTTCGAGGTCAGGATCAGCGAGCGCTTCTCGTACGCGGCGTCGACGAGTCGATAGAGGGCCTCGGCCTCGTCCGCCCCGGCGGGCAGGAGGCCGATGTCGTCGATCACGACCAGCTCCGAGCGCACGATCCGCTCGACGACCTTGCCGGTCGTGGCATCGATCCGTGACCGGGCGATGGTCGCGGTCAGGCTTTCCAGACTGAACCAGGAAACGCGCAGGTCGCGATCGATCGCGGCATGGGCGATCGCCTCGGCGAAGTGGCTCTTGCCGGTTCCGGACGGTCCGACCAGGACCAGGTTCTCGGCTCGCCCGATCCAGTCGAGGCTCCGCAGGGCCCACTGGGCGTCGCCCGGGATCGCCGAGGCTGCCGGATCCCAGGCATCGAACGTCTTGCCCGAGGGCAGCCTCGCTGCCTTGCGATGGAGCTCCCGGGTCGATCGATCGCGACCGGCCGCCTCTTCGGCGAGCAGGACCGTGAGCACCCGGGCATGGTCCCAGCCCTCGTCGCGCGCCCGGGCCAGGACCGCAGGTCCGGCCAGCCGGACGTAGCGCAGGCGGAGCCTGTGGAGCAGCCGCGCGACATCGGGCGGCAGCGGCGGTGGCGCGACCGGCTGCAGGCGGGGTGGCAGTTGGCGCCACTGGGCGAACTCGTCAGCGGCCTCCGCGCCCTGGAGCCGGCTGCGGGTCTCGTAGGCGTCGTGCGACGGGCCGCCGGTCACCGGCCCAGGTCCTCCCAGGCGCCGGTGCCCGGCTGGAGCGTGTCGTCGTCGGGCTCGAGCCGCTCGCCAGCGCGGTCACCCATCAGCCGCCGGTGGTCGAGGATCGACTCGAGGTCGCCCTCGACGAAGCGGCCCGCCTCGGCCGCGAGGGCCAGGGCCTCGTTGACCGAGGCGGCACCGACGAGGGCGGCAAGCTCGGTCGCCCGGCGCATCTTGGTCCGGATCCGCTCGGTGCCCGAGGCCGCGGCCAGGATCAGCCAGCGCTCGGCACCCTCGCCGAGCCCGAGGAACGCGGTCTCGTCAGGACTCACCGCCCGCGGCCGCGGGTTGAGCGGGTCGGTCGTCCGCTCGGGATAGTGGGCCGGATCGATCCGCGGGTTGCCGGGTGTCGTGAGCGGGTGCCGGGCGACCTCCCGGGCTCCCGGCGGTCCCTGGTGGACGACCACGAGCTCGTCGCCGTCGACCCGCACCCAGACCCGCTCGCCCACGAGCTTGTGCGGCACCGAGTAGCGGGCAGAGCCGTGGCGGACCGTCGACTCCTCGTCGACGACCCGGGTGAGGCCAAAGGCGACCGTGTACGGCTCGACGGGCACGGGGTGGAGCCGACGACGCTCCTCGGCAAGCAGCTCGACCGGCGGCCGCCGGGTCTCGCGGTGCTCGCGCTCGTTGACCTCGGTGCAGAACGCGGCGCAGGCGACCCGGAGGGCCGTGAACGAGGGGTACGCGGGGAGCAGGTTGGCATCGGTCGGGACGAGGTCGGCCTTGGCGATCTTGACCGTGCTCTCCGAACCGCCCTTGGACGCCGGGTCGGCCGGCACGCAGGCGTGGATGACCAGACCGTAGTGGCGGGCCGCGGCGACGAGGATCGGGTGCTTGACCGCGATCCCGGCCACCCGGTCGATGGTGACCGTCCGCTCGTTGTCGGTGAGGGCATACGTGGGCGCGCCGCCGAACCGGCGCAGGGTCTCGTCGAGGCACGCGATCACGGTCGGCAGCGTGCGGTCCCAGGTCGGGATGATCACCCGGTACCGGCTCCAGGCGAGCCAGGCGCACCACAGCAGCGTGTCGCGCCCGTCGATCACAGGACCCTTGCCCCAGTCGAACTGGAACCACATGCCGGGCTCGGGGATCCAGGGCCGGAACACGCGCCGGTGCCCCGCCGCATACGCGCGCTTGATGTCGGCCACCGCACGCCTCGTGGTCCGCTCCGAGCCGTCGAAGCCCAGGGCGAGCAGCTTCTCGTGGGCGACATCGGCGCGGACCCGGCCGTGGCTGCGCTCGACCCACTCCTCGAGCTTGGCGAGGTACGGATCGAGGATCTGGTCGCGGCGCACCGGGTCAGGGGCGACCTGGCCTCGCTCGCGCAGACGGACATACCGGGCGACCGTCATCGGCGAGCAGCCGGTGAGGCGTGCCGCCTCGCGCAGGCTGCCCGTCAGGTCGAACGCCTCGAGGATCTCCACCACGTCTCCGGCATGCTTCACCACGTCCCTCCTCAGGCTCACGTTGGGTTGTCTCAGCAACCCCCAGCGTGAGCGGGGAGGGACGTTTGATGGTCACGGCGTCCGTCAGGCGGAGACCGTGGAGCGGGCTGTCCAGAACTCGTGGCCGCGGGCGTTCAGTTCTCATGGCCGCCTGCGTCCACCTTCGTGTCCGCCTGCGTCCAGATTCCCATGGCCGCTGTCA
>JBAXFC010000526.1:0-2797 GCA_037140135.1 Chloroflexota bacterium | reverse complement strand
TCCCGGGGGCCAGCCTGTCGAGCAGTTGGCGGCATGTTCCGGTCTCGGCGCCCGTCTCCCGGTCAGCCTGGTCGCACTCCGCGCCGACGGTGTCGAGATAGAGCAGGTCGGACGGCGACTGTGGGACCAGCCCGACCAGCCGCCGCGCCTCGGCCGCACCGAGCCCACCCGGGTCACGCCCGTCCACGGTGACCGTTCCGGCCTGGCGCCTGCCGGACCCCTGCATCGCCCAGAGGAGCGACGACTTGCCTGACCCGTTCCTGCCCATCAGCGCGGTGACGGTGCCCGGGAGCAGGGCGAGGTCCACCGACCTGACCGCGGCCACGTCGCCGTACCGGACGGAG
Source organism: Chloroflexota bacterium (assembly GCA_037140135.1). Lineage (GTDB taxonomy): Bacteria > Chloroflexota > Limnocylindria > Limnocylindrales > CSP1-4 > CAIXZV01. The sequence continues at coordinate 2,453 of JBAXFC010000526.1, read as the reverse complement.
ATGCCGCGCGCGGCGAGCACCGCGGCGGCAGGGGCGGCAGGGGCGTTCCCGCGGACCTCCACCGTGGTCGGGGCGGCCGGTGTACGACCGCGCAGGCGCCCGCGCAGCTCCGGGGCACGTCGGCGGGCATCCCGGACCGAGAGTGGCGGAGGCTCCCAGCCGGCCAGCCGGCCAAGCTCGATCACCGCCGGAACGCGGTCCATGCCGGCAAGGATCGCGGACACCGGCCCGGAGACCACCGTCCCGTCGCCACCCACGTGGATCAGCTGGTCCGCGAAGCCGATGACGCGCTCCAGCCGGTGCTCCGCAAGGACGACCGTCAGCCCGAGGTCGTGGACGAGGCGGGTGATCGCGGACAGGACCTCCTCGGCGGCGGTCGGGTCGAGGGCCGAGGTGGGCTCGTCGAGCACGAGGATCCGCGGATGCGCGGTGAGCGCGGCGCCGATGGCGACCCGCTGCTGCTGGCCGCCTGACAGGGTCCGCATCGCGCGGTCCCGCAGGTCGGCGATGCCCAGCAGGTCCAGCGTCTCCTCGACCCGCTTGCGCATGGTGCCCGGCGGGACGGCCAGGTGCTCCATGACGTAGGCGAGCTCGTCCTCGACCCGGTCGGTCACGAATCCCGAGAGCGGATCCTGGCCCACGTAGCCCACGACGTCCGCGAGGTCGCGCGGCGGATGCGTGCGCGTCTCGCGGCCCACCACGAGCACCCGGCCCTCGAGCAGCCCGCCGGTGGAATGCGGGACGAGCCCGTTGATCGCACCCAGCAGCGTGGACTTGCCGGAGCCGGTGGGCCCGACGACGACGCACAGCATCCCCTCGTCGATCTGGAGATCGACGTCGCGCAGGACCGGCGAGCCCGCGTCCGGATAGGTGACCGACACGCGGTCGAAGGTGATCACGGCCTGGTTGCCCCCGGACGGCCCACGAGGGTCGCAGCGTCGCCTGCCGCAGCAGCCTCGAAGCGCACCGGTGGCGCCACCCAGGCGGGCAGCAGGGCCACCAGGATGCCCGCGGAGGCGAGTGGCGCGAACGCCGGCCACGCGAGAGGCACCAGCGACGGGTTGAGGCCGGCGGGGTCGATGGCACCCGCGACGAGCATGACGACCGCGCTGGCCAGGCCCGCGGCCGCGACGATCGCCTCCGGCAGCTGCCAGGTGTCCGGCCTGTACGCCGTCCGGCGGATGCGCCGCCCGCTGAGCCACATCCCGGCCATGCCGGCTGCGGTCCCGAGCCCCACCATCGGCAGGCCGAGCCATGCGGGCGACGCCCCGTCGAGCAGCCCGTAGAGCCCCACGCAGATGCCGCCAAGCCCCGCGAGGACCAGCCCGCCCGTGAGGCGGCGCGTGCCGGCCGGCACATCGGCGGTCCTGCCGTACCCCCGCGCATCCATCGCCGCCGCGAGGCTGAGCGAGCGATCGAGCGCGTCCTGGAGGACCGGCAGGAGCAGCCCGACCAGAGCCCGGAAGCCCTTCGTCGAGCCGCCGCGGATCCGCCGCGCACGCCGCACCCGGAGCACGCTCTCGACCAGCTGCGGGGCGACCGTGAGGGCCACGACCAGCGTGGCCCCGATCTCGTAGAGGGCGTTGGGAACGATGCGCAGGAGGCGCTTGGCGTCGGCCAGGACGTTCGCGGCGCCGATGCACACGATGAGCGTGGCGAGCCGGAGGCCGTCGTAGAACGCGGCGAGCACGCTCTCGAGTGTGATCGGGCCGCCGATCTTGATCCCGACCATCCAGGCAGGCAGCGGGAGCTCCGGCAGGACCACGATGACGTGGGTCCCGTAGTCCCCGCCGAAGACGAGCCGGAGCACGATCCGGAGCCCCACGACGACCGCCCCGAGGAGCAGGTACGCACGGAGGAACCCGGCCCACGGCGCGTCGCTGCGGCGCTCGTTCACGACGACGACGAGGACCGCGATGATGAGGCCGAGGAGCAGCGGGTTGGTCGTGTGGCTCGCGGCGGCGGCGAGGCCGAGCGCCCAGATCCACCACGCGAGCGGGTGCAGCGCGCGCGGCTGGCGCGGTTCCGGGGAGCGGCGGTGGCGCCGCGCGTCAACCGTGGTCAGGTCCTCCGTCGCCGGCTCCGGACGCTGAACCCGAGGACCAGCACCAGCACCAGGAGGGCGATGCCCAGCAGGGTCCCGCCCGGCGTCCCAGCCGACACCGCGATGGCATCAGGCGAGGACGGGCCACCGGGAGCGGCGCCACCGGGAGCGGCGCCACCGGGAGCGGCGCCATCGGCCGCAGGCGAGCCCGCCGTGCCGGCCACGGGCGTTCCCGTCACTCCGGCAACGGTCCCGACAGGACCGGCGGGCGCCGGCGGGCCCGAGGCGGCAGGCGTTGACGTGGCCGGGCCGGCGGAGGCAGGAGCCTCGCTCGCGGCCGTCGCGGTCGTGGGGGTCGCCGACGGGGATGCCGGTGCGCCCGATTGGGCGGCCGCCGTCCGGGCGGGAC
>JBAXFC010000525.1:0-2809 GCA_037140135.1 Chloroflexota bacterium | reverse complement strand
ACGAACGACGAGGGCCCCGCCGGCGCATGCCGGCGAGGCCCCCTGTGAAGCGGTTACGGTTCCTCTTGCGAGGAGCTACTTCGCGCTGGCCACCTTCATCCGGCGCGGACGGCGCAGGAAGAACGCGCCCAGGAGGAGCAGCGAGAACGGCGACGCGGCGCCGCCGGAGCTGCTGCAGCCCGAGCCCTTCGGGCCCGTGTCACCGACCGGGCCAGCGGGCCCGGTGGTGCCGGTGGGGCCGATGGGGCCGGTGGTGCCCGTGGGGCCGGTGGGACCGGTGGGACCGGTCGTGCCGTCGCACACGTAAGCGGTGCTCGTCACCTCGCCGGGCTGCAGGATGCCATCCCGGTTGAGGTCGAGACCCGACTCGATCTTCTCGCCGCCCGCCGCGCAGATCGCGCCGGCCGGCTCCTTCGTCACCTTCACCAGCGAGTTGAGACCGTTCACGCCGTTGCAGGCCGTCGACGTGCTCGTCACCTCGCTCGGATCCAGCACGCCGTTCCCGTTCGCGTCCATGCCGCCCTGGATCAGGCTGCCACCCGCCGGGCAGCTGGGGCCCGGGGGAAGCGTCGTCACCAGCACGAGCGCCCGCGTGCCGTTGCACACGTAGGTCGAGCTGATGATCTCACCCGGGTCGAGCACGCCGTTGTTGTTGTCGTCGTAGCCCGAGACCACGTGGATGCCGCCCATGACGCAGTGCGCGCCCGGAGGCTCGACCGTGTTGTTCACCATGGCGAGCGCCTGGATGCACTGACCGCTCTGGCTGCTGCACCAGCTGTGCGTCGCGCAGGCGACGGCCTGATGGAAGCGGCAGTCCTCGATGCACTGACCCGACGTCGGGCCGCCCGTCGAGCAGTAGGCGCCCGGCTGGCAGAGGTTGGAGGCGGGATCCGCGCAGGCCTGGACGCAGGTGCGGGTCCCGGTGGCGTCACAGTACTGGCCGCCGAGGCAGTCCGCGTTGGTGATGCAGCCCATGCAGATGCCGCTGGCGGGATCGCAGATCGGGGCGGCCGGATTGTTGCAGTCGTCGTTCGTGACGCAGGTGAGCCCCGGGACGGAGACCAGCTGGCCACGGGCGCCGCCCGCGTTGTTGTGGTGGAGGAGGAGCATGCCGCCGGCCTGGGTGGCCGCGGCACGGGCCAGGTCGTAGTTGACGGCGATGTTCACGCCGGGGAGATCCCGCCAGTACGGTGGGTACCATGCCGCCGGAGTGAGCGGCGGCGTGGCCGTGGCGAGCGCCGGGTCCATGTTGGCCGCGAACCCCGGGCGCTTGAAGTCGTAGGTCATCACCGGGGAAAGGTCGATGAGCATGCCCAGGCCGTAGGTGTAGGTGGCGACCTGGAAGTCGATCGACGTGTCGGTGTCCGTGAGACCGACGGTGGCGGCGTACACCGGGATCAACATCGCGTCGCTCCAGTCGGTCGCGAGCGAGTAGGCGTTCCCCGGCATGCCGTTCAGGTAGTCCTGGAGGGTGGTGCCCCCCCCCACGGTGTCGGCGCGGACCGTCACGTAGACGTTCGGATAGTTGGAATTGTAGTTGTAGTTCCAGGCCACGTACCGCCAGACAGCTGAGCTGCTGGGCTTGATCCAGACGTCGTACTCGACCTCGGTGGGCTGTCCCCACACGCCGTTGGCGACGATGCCGAAGTAGAGCTCGGTGTCGGCCACGGTGCCGGCGGCCGGGTAGTTGCTGGTGACGCCGACGTACTTGATGACGGCGTTCTGGATCTCCGACTCCGGGTACCCGGCAGGGAGCGAGCCGCCAAAGGGCACGCCGTTCCCGTGGCCAGCGTGCATCATCTCCAGGGGGGTGACGAGGGAGAGCACGCCGTTCGGCACGGGGGCGACACCGACGGAGTTCACGCCCGTTCCGGTGAGCGAGACGGTCCCGTTGCCGGGGGTCAGGGCGGGCGTGAGCGGGCCTCCGGACATGTTCGACGCCGGGTTCAGGGCGGCGTAGTAGGGCACCCGCAGCAGAGGCGCGCCGGGGGCCGACGGCGTGGCCACGATCCAGCCGGTGGACTCGGAGACCCAGGTGCGGGGACCGGGGGCGCCCGGCACGGTCGAGGACACGTTGGGATCACGCTTCCGGGTCATCCCCGCCGGGTCCGCGGTGAGCACGACCGGGACGTCGATGAAGCCGCCGGGCTGGACCGTCACGTTGACCGGGCCGGGGAGGCTGACCGACGTGCCGAGCGGCGCCTGGTAGGCGTCGACCGAGAGCACGAAGCCCTGGGCGATGGCGCTGGTGTTGCGCAGCCGCAGCGTCCGGTTCTCCGTCATGGCCGCCGGGACGTCGAGGGTCTGGAAGCTGATGCTGGTCAGCTCCGGATGGTCCTTGTCGTAGATGAGCACCGAGGCGGCGAGCGCGTTGCCCACGTCGATGCGGCCGGCGCCGGTGCGGGCCGGGCTGGTGCGGGGACGCGGGACGCCGGTGGAGTTCTGGTAGGTGTCGTGGGTGGCGCTGTTCATGAGCGCCGTCTTGATCTCGGCCGGCGTCCAGGTCGGGTGCAGCTGCCGCAGCAGGGCGACGGTGCTGGCGGTGAGCGGCGCGGCCATCGAGGTGCCGCTCATGATGGCGAAGCCATTGCCCGTGCCGACGCCGGTGGAGAGGATGCCCACGCCCGGGGCGGCGACGTCGGGCTTCATGAGGGGACCGCCACCGTTGCGCGAGGATCCACGCGAGGTGAAGGAGGCCGTGTTGTCCGGGATCTGCGGCACCGCCGTGGTCACCATGTCGTTCAGGGTGACGTTGACGGTGCCCAGCCCGAGGGCGGTCGTCAGCGCGATGCGGTCGGCGTTCTGGATG
>JBAXFC010000524.1:0-2814 GCA_037140135.1 Chloroflexota bacterium | reverse complement strand
GAGGTGGACCTCGAGACCGGCGAGGCCAGCTGGTCGGACGAGCTCTACCGGATCGCCGGCCTGCCGTCCGGCGCCGAGATCACCAGTCGCACCCTGGCGGACCTCATCCACCCGGATGACCGCGAGCGCGTCTGGCCGATCCTCGATGCCGGCGAGAACCGCAGGACCCCGGCGACCTTCCGGCTCCTGACCGCGGACGGGCGCGAGCGCCATGTCGTCGCCAGCTGGCGAGGGGTCCCCGGGTTCGCCGGCAGCGCCGGACGACGCGTCGGCGTCCTGCGCGACGTGACCGACGAGCGAGCGCTCGAGGAGCAGCTGCACCAGGCCCAGCGGCTCGAGTCGATCGGGCTGCTCGCGGGCGGCGTCGCGCACGACTTCAACAACCTGCTCACGGCGATCGCCGGCTTCGCGGATCTCGCCCGGGTCGCCGCGGCGTCGGGCGAGTCGCCCGACGAGGACCTCGAGCAGGTGTTCGTCGCGGTTGGCCGAGCCCGATCGATGACCTCGCAGCTGCTCACCTTCGGCCGCCGTGCGATCGTGCGTCCCCAGCCCGTGGACGCCGTCAACGCGATCACCACACTGGCCCCGATGCTCCGGCGCCTCCTCGGCGAGCAGATCTCGATCCTGACCGAGCTCGCCCCGGCAGCGGTCGTGGTCATCGATCCGGGCCAGCTGGACCAGGTCATCGTCAATCTCGCGGTCAACGCCCGCGATGCGATGCAGTCCGGGGGGCGCCTCCGGCTCGCCGTCCAGACGGCGACAGCCGGCATCGGCCCGGACGGACCCGCACCGGTTGTCGTGCTCGAGGTCGAGGACGACGGCGAGGGGATCCCGCCCGACGTCATCGACCGGATCTTCCTGCCGTTCTTCACGACCAAGGAGCGCGGCAAGGGGACCGGCCTCGGGCTCGCCACGGTGCTCGGGATCGTCGCCCAGGCCGGCGGCCGCATCGATGTGACCTCGCATCCGGGCGAGGGCACCCTGTTCCGGATCGCGCTGCCGGCAGCCGTGACGGCCGCACCGGTGGCCGAGGTCGCAGTCCAGGAGCCGAGACCGCTGGGTCACGGGCTGATCCTCTTCGTGGAGGACGAGGACCTGGTCCGGCGGGTGGGCGAGCGCGTCCTCACGCGGGCCGGCTACCGTGTCGCCTCTGCGGCCAACGTGCCGGACGCGCTCGCGATCGCGGACCGCGAGCGCCCCGACATCCTGGTCACCGACATCGTGCTGCCGGGCTTCGGCGACGGAATCCTGCTGGCGGAGACGCTCCACGAGCGCTGGCCGAACCTGCCCGTCCTCATGGTCACCGGCTACACGGAACGGACGCCGCCTGCCTGGACGGACCTGCTGACCAAGCCCTACGAGGTTGACACCCTGGTGCGGGTGGTCCGCCGCCTGCTCGACGACGTGCGGGTGGCGCCGCCTGCCTGATCGCCACGCGAGCCGGGAGCCCGGATCCGGGTCCCGACGTCCGAGCGGCTATTCTTCGACCATGGCTGCCACCCTCCCGCGCAAGGTTCCGCTCGCCGAGCTCCACTGCCACCTGGGCTCCGCCGTCGCGCCGTCGATCATGTGGTCCATCGCCCACGCCCAGGGCATCAAGCTGCCCACCCGCGACTACTGGGAGTTCCGGGACCTGATCACGGTCCACCCGCGCCGGCCCAAGAGCTTCGACAGCTACCTCCAGCTGTTCCACTGGACCGAGCTGATCCAGTCGAGCCCGATCGCCGTCGAGCGCGCGGTCTACGAGGTCATCGGCGGCGCCTACCGCAAGAACAACATCACCACCATGGAACTCCGCTTCAATCCCATGAAGCGGAACCGTGGCGGCGAGCAGGACCTGGACCACATCATCGCGGCCGCCGTCCGGGGCATGGACCGGGCCACGCTGGAGTACCCGGTGAAGCCGGGCCTCCTCTTCTGCCTCGACCGCGCCTTCCCATATGAGCTCAACGAGATCCTGGTCGAGAAGGCCATCGCCTGGCGCGACAGGGGCGTGGTCGGTATCGACATCGCGGGCCCGGAGAGCGCCACCTTCCGGGTTGCCGATTACCGGCGCATCTTCCGGCGTGCCCGCCAGCACGGCCTGGGCATCACCGTCCACACAGGCGAGTCAGGCCCCGTGGACGAGGTCGCCCGCGTGATCGAGATCCTTGAGCCGGACCGCATCGGCCACGGCGTCAAGGCGGCCTACGACCCGCGCACGATGGCGATGCTCCGGGAGCGGGGGATCGTGCTCGAGATCTGCCCCACGTCCAACCTCAACACGGCCGTCGTGTCCGGGTGGGACGAGTTCCGCTGGATCTTCGACCAGTTCCGGCGCAACGGCGTGCGCTTCACGATCGGCACCGACGGCCCGGAGATGCTCAAGACCTACATCCGCGACGAGCTCGCGACGCTGAGCCGGCTGGGCATCCTCTCGCTCGAGGAGCAGCACCAGATCGCGGCGACGTCGCTGGCCGCCTCGTTCGTGCCCAACGTCTCGGACGTGCCGATGCTGGCCCGAGAGCCGGCACGGCGCGAGGTGGTGGAGCGCGAGGAGGGCTGACCGCTCGCGGGCGTCCTGCCCGAAAGCCGGCATGGCGCCGCGGGGGCCGGCCCGAGGGCCGGCACGGCGCCCGGCTGACTGCTAGCCGTTGACCTCGACCAGGCGGACCATCAGCCGGTACTGGCTGTTCGCGCCGACACAGGTCTGCCAGGTCATCGACGGCACGCTCTGCGCGGCCCAGGCCCAGGCGGCGTCCGTGGTGGGGCGGGTGAGCTTCCACCACTTGACGGCGAAGGTGTGGAGCGTGCCCTTCGCGTCGGCGTAGTAGG
>JBAXFC010000523.1:0-2817 GCA_037140135.1 Chloroflexota bacterium | reverse complement strand
CGCCGCCAAGGTGACCCGGTCCGCGCTCCAGAACGCAGCCTCCATCGCCGCGATGGTGCTGACCACGGAGACGCTCATCACCGACATCCCCGAGCGGGAGAAGGCCGGCGGCGGCGGTGGTCACGACCACGGCGGCGGCGGGATGGACTTCTAGCCCCAACTCGTTCTTCGCAACGGCCCCCGGAGGCACCGCCTCCGGGGGCCGTTCCACGTCCCGGTCCGACGCCGAGCCGGACTTCCCCGGCCGCCGAGCCGGACTTCCCCGGCCGCCGAGCCTGACTTCCCCGGCCGCCGAGCCTGACTTCCCCGGCCGCCGAGCCGGCATGGCCTGCGCGGGATGGTCCACCCCCGTCCGGCACGGGGTCCTCCCACGACCGGGGGCTCCGCAACCTTCACCCTGGTCCGATACCCACTCCATGAGCGGGCGACACCGTCGCCGGCCGGTGGAAGCGGGGCGTGGGATGCAGGGATCGCGGCCGGTGCGGCGACTGGGGCCGGCGATGCTCGTCGCTGGTGCCGTCGTGGCCGTGGCGCTCCTGCTGCCGATGGCCGTGCTCGGTGCGGACGGCGCCGTGGTGCAGGCAGCCATCGTCGCCTCGGCGGGCGCATCCGTCGGGCTGCTCGAGGATCCGGCGGCTGCGGGTCCGCTCCTGCTGCTGCTCGTCGCCGGCGGGCTGGCCACCCTCGGCCTCCTGTCCCGGCCCCGCCCGTTCGGGCATGTGTCCACCCACCCCACCGCCCTTCCGCCCGCGCGATCTGCGCGCAACCGGCGCGAACCCTGATCTCCATCCCGCGTCACCTCCGACCCCCGAAGTACCCCAGGGAGCCAGATCGATGTCGCTGATCCTCGTCGCGGATGACGCCGCCTTCCAGCGCCTCCGGGTGCGCAAGGTGTGCGAGAACGCCGGCCACGAGGTCGTCGAGGCATCGAGCGGTCGCGAGGCCGTGGACATGTTCGTGGCGTCCCATCCCGACGCCGTCCTGATGGACATCACGATGCCCGACATGGACGGCCTCGAGGCCCTCGGGCGGATTCGCGAGCTCGACCCGACGGCCCGGGTGGTGATGCTCTCCGCGCTCGCCCAGCAGGCGGTGGTCATCAAGGCGGTCATGGCCGGCGCCCGCGATTTCATCGCCAAGCCGGCCGAGGCGGACCGCGTGCTCAGCGCCCTGAACCGCGCCCTCGCCTGACACCAGGCTCCCGTTCCGGCCGGTGATGCGGGCGTAGACTCGCCTGGCAGGTCATCGCAGCAGGAGCCGGGGGATGAACAGGGTCACGATCCGCAGGTTCGACGTCGCCCGGACGGCAACCGTCGTCGCTGCGCTCTACGCGGTCATGATGCTGGTGCTGGGGGTGGTCTTCTTCCTCCCGTTCGCCCTCCTTGCGGGCATGGCGGGGAGCCGTGCCGCGGACTCGGCCGGCTTCGGGGCGATCATGGGCGCCGGGATCATTGGGCTGCTGGTCTTCCTGGTGATCGGGGTGCTGTTCTACGCCGTGGCCGGCTGGGTGATGACCGCGATCATGTGCCTGCTCTACAACTTCGTGGCGGGACGCGTGGGCGGGATCCGGGTCGAGGTGGATGTCGAGGGTCCGTACCCCGGAGCCGGGTACGGCGGCCCGGGCCACCCGGCCGGGTACGGGCAACCGTACGGGCAGCCGTCGTACGGGCAGCCGGCCTGGCCCGCTCCCGGATCGCCTGCCGGTCCACCCGTCGCGCCGCCGCCCGGCTGGGGCCGGCCAGGCTCCTGAGCGCGCGCGGCGCCCCCGGCCCGTCAAGCCCGGCCCTCGATGCGGGGCTCGCGTTTGACCGCAACGGCCCGCAGGCCCGAGCCTGTAGGCCGACCGGAAGGGTCGTCCGTCGTGGACGCTCGCGGCCCGGCGACCTGGAGGAGCGATCGGCGTGCGGCGTCCCCTGATCGACCTTGCCGGGCTCGCCGTCGTGCTCGTGGTGCTCGCCTTCGCCGGGCGCATGTTCAACGTGGGCCCGCTCTCCTCGGTCGTGCCGCCCGCCCAGGTCACCGACCCGGGCGAGATGCTTGCCCGGAGCCTCCAGGCCGTCCTCGACGCGAGCGCCGTCCACGTGGCGGTGACGATGGACGGGACGATCCCCGGCGCGCTCGCCGGGCGACCCGGCCAGACCGTGGACCTCGCCGGGACCGTCGTCGCCATCGACCTCCGTCCGCACGACGCGGCGACCCGGCTGCACGTCGAGAGCCCGTCGCTGGCCGCCCACCTCGACACCGTCACCTCCTGGGACACGGCGTGGTACCGCACGGCTGCGGACGGGGCGTGGACGAAGGGCTCGATCGGCGTGCTGTCGGCCGGGTGGGGGATCGACATCAACCCGCTCACGCTCGTGGACCGGCTTCGGGCCTACCTCGCCACCGCCGATCCGCAGCCCACGGCCACCGACGTCGACTGCGCCTCGGCGTCGGGGATCTGCCACCACATCGAGCTTGCGGTGGGCGAGGAGGCGGGGGCGCTCGTGGGCGCGGTCCTGCCGGAGGCTTCGCGGGCCGCCCTGCCGCCGCTCACGATGTCGGTCAACCTCGACACGGACGCCTCGACGCTCCAGCCCGCCCACCTTGACCTCGACATCACGAGCGACGATGGGACGCTGCACGTCCACGTGGCGTTCGACGCGTCGCGCTGGGACGGCCCGGTCGTCATCGAGGCGCCGGGCGGCTCCTGACCGGTCCTGCCGGGCCGGGCTCCGCGTGAGCGGCTCGTCCTAGAATGGCCGGGTGAGTCCCACCCAGCCCGGCGAGCCCGCGAAGCCCCGCCGCACCCGTCGCGAGGAGCCCGCCGTCCAGGGC
>JBAXFC010000522.1:0-2818 GCA_037140135.1 Chloroflexota bacterium | reverse complement strand
GTAGTGGGACAGCCAGACCATGGTCGAGGAGCCATACGTGGTCGATTCACCGGAGGGCAGCGGGTCCGCCGAGTCGTCCGACCAGAGAAGGGGATGTCGTCCGTTTGCGGTGATCTGGTGGATGTCCGCACCGCGGCGTTCGTTCACGGCGACGGCGAGCGTTGGCGTCGACAGAAGGATCATCTCGCTTGCTCCAGCTCCGTTGCGTGTGTAGCGCTGCGCACCAGCGCTCAGTAGTCCAAGGCCTCGGCTTCCATGACCGTGAGCGCGCGGTCGACGATCTCCACCATCCGGTCAATCTCCTCGTCCTCGACGACGAACGACGGCGCCAGGAAGAGCACGTTGCCCGGGTGGAGGATGAGCGTGATCAGCCCGAATTCCCGGCACAGGACGCGGAGGCGGTTGCCGGCCGCAATCGGGTTGGAGAACCGCCGTCCCGTCGTCTGGTCCATGACGATCTCGAGCCCTGTCAGGAGGCCGCGTCCGCGCACGTCCCAGTAGTAGCGGTGTCCCGCGAGCGACCGCAGTCCGGCGAGGAGACGATCGCCCTGCTGCGCTGCCGTCTCCCACAGTCGGTCGCGGGTCACTCGCCGAACAACCTGGAGGGCGGCGGCGGCCGCGAGGGGGTGCCCGCCGTAGGTGTGCCCGTGCAGGAACGCGCCCTCAGCTCGTCCGCGGAACACGTCCGAGACGTGCGGTGCGACAAGGGTGGCGCCGATCGGCACGTAGCCGGAGCTCAGTCCCTTCGACATCGTGATGATGTCCGCCTGGACGCCCGAGTACTCGACGCAGAACAGGCGGCCGGTTCGGCCCATCCCCGTGATGATCTCGTCGACGACGAGCAGGACCCCGTATCGGTCGCACACGGCCCTCAGGTCGCGCAGGTACTGGTCGGGGGGCCCTGCCACAGCGATTGCCGTCGCCATCGGGTCGACGACGACTGCCGCCACCGTGTCCGGGCCTTCCGCCCGGATGGTGGCCTCGATCGAGTGGACGCACGCCAGGTGGACCGACGCCTTGCCGAAGTCACACAGTGCGCATGCCGGTGCCGGGGCTGTCCTGCCCCACGAGAGCCCGCCATCGTAGATGACATTGCGCGAGGCGAAGTACACGCCGTCGAGCGACATGGCCCCCTGCGTGCAGCCGTGGAAGGCGCCCTCCCGCGTGATCACCTTCATCCGGTGCGGCTCGCCCCGCAGGAAGTGGTACTGCCGGGCCAGCTTGATCGCCACCTCGTCCGCCTCGGCTCCCCCAGGCGTGAAGAACGCGTACTGCATCCCCGGAGCGGCGGCGCACAGCTCGGCGGCGAGCTCGACCGCCGGCCTCGATGTGAAGCGGAACAGGTCAATGAAGGAGACGCGCTCGGCTTGGTCCGCGATTGCCTCGATCACGTCCCGGGCAGAGTGGCCGAGGATCATCGCCTCGAGCGCCGACACGCCGTCGAGGTACTCGGCGCCGTCGGCGCCCCAGACCGTGCAGCCGCGCCCACGGTCGAGGACACGGATCTCATCGAGCACTCTGCCCTGGGATCCGGGTGGGGAGTACGGCATCCAGAGGTGCTCGGAGGCCATGGCTGACAGCTGCTTGGCGCTGAGATCGTCTGAGTCCGGTCGGACGGGGCTCGTAGTCATCGCGGGTCTAGTCCATGCACGGCAGCCCCTAGGCGTGGTGTCGCTGGTCCTTGGTCGATTGTCTGGCAATGTACTGCATACGGGCTCCCAGCGTCAACGGCGACGGGATTGACTACCAGGCGAGCGAACCACGCGGATCATCGAGCCGCTGGTCCGCGATCCAGTCGGGGTTCACCACGCAGCCAAACCCGGGTCCACCGTCGAGGGGCTGGCTCATCCCCTCGACGATCCTCGGGGCGGGCAGCGACTCGCCGAAGGGCTCCACGCCGGCCCCGGGCACGGACCACTCGATCGGCGAGCCGGCCAAGCCGATCGCGCTCAGGATCGGCGCGTGGAGGTACCCCAGCATGTGCGGGGCAACCAGCTTGCCCGCGGCCGTCGCGCGCCTGCTGGCTCGCACAAACGGCCCAAGGCCGCCCACGCAGGTCGCATCCAGGCGCAGGACGTCGACAGCGCCGGCGGCGAGCAGGGCGTCCGGGAAGTGGGGGCCGCCCTGCTCATCCCCCATCGCGACCGGGGTCGTGGTCAGCGACCGGAGCGCAACCAGCGGCTCAAGCTCCCCGGGCGCCACCACGTCCTCGATCCAGGCGAGCGGCACAGCCAGCCGCAGCAGGAGATCGGCGACCGTCGCCGCGTCCCGGAACCGCCATGAACCGTCAAGGCAGATGGAGCCGCCGTCCCCTGCCGCGGCGGCCGCGGCCTGGACGCGACGGATCGTCAGCTCCGCCGTGTCGGCGGCCGGAAGCTTGAACCTTCGCCAGCCGCCTCGGACGAGGTTCTCGACCTCGACCCGGATCTCTCCACCGTCCCGGCTCGGCGGGTAGCCGATGACCGCCGTGGCCGGCATTGGGAGCTCCACGCCCCCCAACAGGCTGGCGATCGACCGCTCGCGCTGGCGGGCAGCCAGGTCCCAAGTCGCCAGGTCGACGAGGGAGAGCGCCCGCAGGCCCACCCCGGAGGTCAGGGTTGGCCGGTTCGTCGCCAACACGGCGTCGCGGAGCGCGTCCGCGGAGCCGGGCAGACCGCCCAGGTACCGCGGTCCGACGATGGCGTCGACGATTGCGGACACCGGGCCATCACGGGTCAGCGTCCAGGCGCGGCCGACGATGCCACTCTGTGACCGGACCGACACCAACGCGTACTCGCGATGGGCGATCCGCCAGGCTCCGAATTCGAACGGTATGGGC
>JBAXFC010000521.1:0-2818 GCA_037140135.1 Chloroflexota bacterium | reverse complement strand
CCGAGCAGCCAGCGCGCGATCTCGTCCGCGGACGGCACCCGGCCATAGCTCGCCACCTGGCCGTTGATCACGAGCCCCGGCGTGGACAGGATGCCGAACGCCATGATCCCCGGATCGTCGGTGACCTTGGTGATCTCGGCCTCGATGCCTGCCTTGATGACAGCCTCGCGGGCATTGGCCTCGAGGCGCCTGCAGTTCTCGCAGCCGTGTCCGAGCACCTGGATGCTGGTCATGGGAGTCCTTTCAGGAGTTACGCGGCAACCGCGTTGAACAGGTAGCCGATGGCGACGATGCCGGTCGAGACCACGGCCACGAAGGTCGCCAGCAGGCGCGGCTTCATGACCCGGCGGAGGATGACCATCTCCGGGACCGACAGGGCGGTGACGGCCATCATGAAGGCGAGGGCTGAGCCCAGGGGCAGGCCCTTGCCGATGAGCGCCTCCACGATCGGGATGGTCCCGGCGGCGTTGGAGTAGAGCGGCACGCCCAGCGCGACGAGCGCAGGCACGGCCAGCGGATTGCCGGAGCCGCCGATCGAGACAACGAGCTCCGTCGGCACGAAGCCGTGGATGAACGCGCCAACCGCGATCCCCGCGACCACCCAGATCCAGACACGGCGCAGGATGTCCACCGTCGAGCGCCAGGCGTCGTGGACGCGGTCCGCCATCGTGGGCTTGAAGGCGAACCCGCCCGAGCCTGCCCGGATGGTCCACACGTAGTCCTCGACGAACCGCTCCATCCGCAACCGCCCGATGACGAGGCCCGACACGATGGCGACGGTGAGTCCGGCGGCCACGTAGGCGAGGGTGATCCACGGCCCGAACAGGCCCCAGAGCAGGACGATCGCGACCTCGTTGACCATCGGGCTCGAGACGAGGAAGGCGAAGGTCACGCCCAGCGGCACGCCGGCCTCGACGAAGCCGATGAACAGCGGCACCGCCGAGCACGAGCAGAACGGCGTGATGATCCCGAACCCCGCGGCGGCCGCGGTGCCCAGGACCGCGTTCCGGCCCGCCAGCGCCGAGCGCACCCGCTCCGGCGACACGTACGACCGCAGGAACGAGACCAGGGTCACGATGCCGGTGAGCAGGAGCAGGACCTTGGGCACGTCGAGCAGGAAGAACGCGACCGACTCACCCAGCTGGGAGCCTCGCTCCAGTCCCAGCACGTCGAAGGCGAGCCAGTTCGCGAACGGCTGGTTGCCGAACCAGGCGACCAGCCAGAGCGCGGCCCCTGCCACGACGATGACCGGCAGTGGCAGGCGGATGCGGCGGACCGCGATCGTGGTCATCGGAGGACGTCCGCGAGGGCGGCGCGGGCCGCCGCGATCGCCGCCTCGTCGCGCTCGTAATAGAGGAACCGGGCGTTCGCCTCGTGGCGGGCGGCCCGCACGAGGCCGGCGTCGCGCAGCTTCGCGAGATGGTTGCTCACGTTGTTGTCGCGTTCGCCCAGGGCGGCCGCCATCTCGCACACGCAGTGCGGACCGTCGGCGAGCATGCGCAGGATCCCCGCGCGCGTGCGGTCCGCGAGCAGGGCGGCCGCAGCAGCCGCAGCGGCGACATCGGGAGCGGGCAGGTCGAGACGGGGTTCGCCCACGACGGGCAGCGGAGTGGCCATCGGTTCCTCGGGTTGGCCGAGGTGACACCTCAGCGCTCGATGAACATCACAGGGACTGCTGATATGTGTGAGAGCCGATGGTCACGATGCCGCGGGCTCTGCGCCCGCCTGTGCGCCCCGGAGCACAGCGGCCGCCGGCGAGCACCGGAAACCTGCGCCGCCCGACCGCGATCGAAGGGGCCGTCGCGGACCCGTCACCGTGACGTAGCCTTCGGGCGTGGCACGACGGACGCGGCAAGGGTCGGTGGGCGAGGTCTTCGGCGCTGCCCTGCGCCTGGGGCTCACGTCGTTCGGCGGGCCGGCGGCGCACCTCGGCTACTTCCGGCGCGAGTACGTGGAGCGCCGCCGGTGGCTGGACGACGCGGCCTTCGGCGATCTCGTCTCGCTCTCGCAGTTCCTGCCCGGGCCCGGAAGCACCCAGCTCACGATCGCGATCGGCACCGGCCGGGCGGGAATGTGGGGCGGACTGGCCGCGTGGCTCGGGTTCACCGCCCCATCGGCGATCGTCATGATCGCTCTCGGGCTCGTGGCGACGTCGGTGGATCTCTCGGGGGCCGGCTGGGTCCACGGGCTCAAGCTGGCCGCCGTGGCGGTGGTGGCGCAGGCCGTGCTGGCGATGGGCCGGACGCTGGCGCCGGACTGGCAGCGCCGGGGGATGGCCGTCGTGGCGGCGGTGATCGCACTCCTGGTGGCGACGCCGATGACGCAGGTCGTCCTCATCGTCGCGGGCGGGGTGGTGGGGATGCTGCTCCTGCGGCCCGGGGAGGCGGCCGGCGCCCCCGCCTCCGACCGTGCCCCCGCGCCCGACCGTGCCCCCGCGCCCGACGGCGTCCATCGCGTGCCGCTCCGGGCGGGAGTCCTGGCGCTGGTCCTGTTCGCCGTGCTCCTGGCGGGTCTCCCCCTTGCCCGGGGCCTCGGCGGCCACGCGACCGAGCTGTTCGACAGCTTCTACCGGTCAGGCGCCCTGGTCTTCGGCGGTGGCCACGTCGTCCTGCCACTGCTCCACGCCAACGTCGTGGACCCGGGCTGGGTGAGCGACGGCGCGTTCCTCGCCGGATACGGCGCCTCCCAGGCGGTTCCCGGGCCGCTGTTCACCTTCGCTGCGTACCTTGGGGCCGTCGGCCAGCCGGCGCCGAGCGGCGTCGTCGGCGGCCTCATCGCGCTGGTGGCGATCTTCCTGCCGTCGTTCCTGCTCGTGTTC
>JBAXFC010000520.1:0-2822 GCA_037140135.1 Chloroflexota bacterium | reverse complement strand
CCGCCGCCCGGGCGGTCCGCGAGGGGCTCGTTCCCGGGAGCTGACCTCCGGGCGGGCGGGATCACGCGCCGGGCTGACGCTGGCGCCGGCTCCGCGGGGAACCGGTACCCCCTGTGGCGGCGTAGACGTCGGCAGCAGGGCGCCGGAGTCCTGCCGGGCTGTACGCGCGGACTCCCCGGCCTTGCATGGCCCGGGCCATTCCGCCCGCCGGCCCTACCCGTTCGAGCAGGTCGCCAACCCATCCGTTCGAGCGTGGCCCGCATGGGACGCCGGCATGGATGCTCGACCTGCCGCGAGCATCGTTCGCTGCGTGCAAGGAGGCGGCCCATGGGCTATCGCATCGACATCGACAAGCGCGGGTGCATGACCTGCGGGATCTGCATGGACGTGTGTCCAGTGCAGGCCCTCGACATGTCCCGGCCGCTCGCTCCCGGCGTGGAGACCGGACCGGGGCCCGGCAGTCCACTGCCATGGACGATGGAACTTCCGCTCCAGGTCGGCGAGTGCATCGGCTGCGGGATCTGCGTCCGCGAGTGCCCGCCCGACGTGATGTCGCTCACCAAGGTGGCGGGGGCGGTGCCGATGGCCGAGCGCCAGGGCCCGATCCAGCGGCCCGAGCCGGACTTTGCCGGGTGGCTGCCGCTCTCCGAGGTGACCCTCGAGTCCCACAAGCCCGTGAAGGTCTCGCCCTGGGGCGACCTCTTCCGCTGGCGCACACGGTCCCGCCCCAACCCGTGGCAGGTCTGGACCACGATGGTGGACCAGCCGCCCGCCACGCCGATCGCGCCCTGCCAGGACGCCTGTCCGGCGGGCACCGATGCCGGCCGCTACGTGGGCCTCGTCGGCGCCGGTCGCTACGCCGAGGCGTACGCCGTCGCGGCCGAGGTGAACCCGTTCCCGTCCGTCTGCGGCTGGATCTGCACCGCCCCCTGCGAGATCGCCTGCCGCCGCGGCGTGCTCGACGAGCCGATCGCCATCCGCGGCCTCAAGCGCTTCGCCGTGGAGCACGGCACGCTGCCGGACGTGCCGGCGCCGGCCCGCAGGCGGTCCGAGAAGGTCGCCATCGTGGGCGGTGGCCCGGCCGGCATGTCTGCCGCCTGGTACCTCTCGCGCCTCGGCTACCCCGTCACCGTCCTCGAGGCGATGCCGGTTCCCGGCGGCATGATGGCCATCGGCATCCCCGAGTACCGCCTGCCGCGCGAAGTGCTCCAGGCGGAGATCGCGAGGATCGTGAAGTCGGGCGTGGAGCTGCGGCTCGACACCGCGATGGGTCGTGACTTCAGCCTGCCGGATCTCGAGCGCGAGGGGTTCCGGGCCATCTTCCTCGCCACCGGCGCGTCGAAGAGCCGACGGCTCGGCGTCCCGGGCGACGACCTCCGTGGTGTCATCCCGGCGACCCGGTTCCTCAAGGAGGTCAACCTCGGCGAGAAGCCGGCCCTCTCGGGCGACGTGATCGTGGTCGGTGGCGGCAGCACGGCGATGGACGCCGCGCGGTCGGCCCGCCGGAGCGGCGCCGCCACGGTCAGCATCGTCTACCGGCGTGGCCGGGCTGACATGCCCGCCCAGCTCGAGGAGATCGAGGCGGCCGAGCGCGAGGGGATCACGATCCTCGCGGGGCTCGCTCCGCGCGAGGTCGTGGGCCGCGACGGGGCCGTGATGGCCCTCCGGGCCGAGGTCACCCGTCCCGCGGGCGCACTGCAGGCCGGTGGACGCCAGGCGTGGGAGTCCACGGGTGAGACCCGCGAGCTCGCTGCCGCGTCGATCCTCGTCGCCATCGGCGAGGAGCCGGACCCGTCCATCCTCCCCGAGGGCGCCGGGATCGAGGTCAGCGGCTGGGCCGGCATCGTGGCCGACCCGCGGACCCTCGCCACCGGGCGCGCCGGGATCTTCGCCGGCGGCGACGTCGTCTCCGGCCCCAAGACCGTCATCGAGGCCGTTGCCGCCGGACGGCGCGCTGCTGCCTCGATCCACGAATACCTCGCGGGCGTCCGCAATGGTGAGGTCGAGATCCTCGCCGCAGCCCGTGTCCGCACGGCCCCGGACGCCACGCTCCGGCTCGACATCGCCGAGCGCGCCCGGACCCACCCGGCGCTCCCGGTGGTGGACACCGCCACCTTCCGGGCCACCGAGCCCGGTTTCACCGATGGCGAGGCACGTTTCGAGGCCTCGCGCTGCTTCCGGTGCGACGCCGTCTACGGATGCCCTTCCGTCTCCGTCGTGGCGGGGCGTGGGCCCGCCGACGCCCGCGTCGCTCCCGTCCATGCCCCAGCGTCCGCGACGTCCGCGGCGCCCGTGACCCCGATGACCCCAGGAGGTGCGCAGTGACCCCGGACCAGGTCTCCGGCTTCTTCGATGCCGGTGAAGGCTTCGTGGAGGGCACGATCGCCGCGGCGCTCGTGATCCTCTGGATCCTCTCGGTGGCCCTTCACCTCGCCCGGCCGTACATGGTCCGGACGACCGGCAAGTTCACGCTCCGCCTGGGCGCGGACCTGTGGTGGATCGTCTACGTCGCCCTGCGCGACCTGATGCTCCTCCAGGTGTTCCTGGGCAGCTTCATCTTCCTGTACCCGGACGTGATCACCGGGCAGGACCTGCCGATCACCGGCGGCCTCGCCGCGGTCTGCGCCTTCGGTGCCCTCCTGCTCAAGCTGATGACCAAGGGCGACGCGGACCTCCGCTCCATGCGGCTCCAGGTGCTCCTCGTGGGCGCCGGCGCGGCCCTCTACATCACGCCCTACCTGTTCGGGTCCCAGGCGACGATGCTCAACGGCAGGCTGTCAGGGCCCATCTCCAACTTCCTGGTCTCGTCCCAGAACCCCGAC
>JBAXFC010000519.1:0-2834 GCA_037140135.1 Chloroflexota bacterium | reverse complement strand
TCGATGCGACTCTTCGGCAACATCTACGGCGGCGAGGTGGCGCTGGGCGTCATGACCGCCCTGACCATCGCGATCGTCCCCATGGCCCTCGTCGCGCTTGAGCTGATGCTCAATCTCGTCCAGGCGCTCATCTTCAGCACCCTCATGCTGATGTTCACCCTCGCCGCGATCGAGCAGCACGGCGAAGAGGAACACCACGAGGCGGCCCACCATCCCACGGAGCCCACGGAAGCGCACGCTGCCGTGCCGGCGCACTGACCAACCCAGGGACCAAGACCCGGCCGACGACCGGGAAAGCGGAGGACACACGAAACATGGAGCACCTCGGCGCAGGCCTCGCGGCCCTCGGCGTGATCGGCCCCGGCATCGGCATCGGCATTCTCGCCGGCCTTTCCAGCAGCGCGATCGGGCGCAACCCGGATGCGGCCGGCCAGATTCGCGGCCTCGCGATCATCCTCGCGGCGTTTGCCGAAGGCCTCGGCGTGCTCGCCGTGGTCGTCGGCCTGCTCGCGATCTTCATCAAGTAGCAACGGCCCAGGACGACACCCGTGGACATCCTCGCCCTCGCCGCTGAAGCCACGCGCCACGTGGCCCTCGCGGCTGCTGAGGAAGGCGGCGCCAAGTTCCAGATCAACCTGTTCTGGGTGATCGTCAGCGCCGCGAACTTCGTCGTCTTCTTCCTGATCGTCAAGTCGCTGGCCTTCAAGGGCCTGACCCAGACCCTCGAGGATCGCCGCGCTCGCATCGAGCAGGGCCTCAAGGACGCTGAGCAGGCCCGCCGGGATCGCGAGTCGGCGGAGCAGGAGCGGATCGCCTCCCTCCAGGAGGCCCGTCGCGAGGCGAACGAGATCATCAACCGCGCCCAGAAGGTCGCATCGGACACGCGCGAGCAGGAGCTCACGGCCGCCCACGAGGAGGCCGCCCGCATCAAGGAGCGTGCGAACCTTGAGACCGAGGCCGAAAGGCAGCGCATGCTCAACGAGCTGCGCGGCGGGGTCACCGACCTCGCTCTCGCCGCCGCCGGGCGCGTGGTCGGGGAGTCGATGACCTCCGACCGGCAGCGCAAGCTGGTTGCGGACTTCCTCGCCGAGTCCGCCGCCGGCGGCTCGAAGAACTGATGAGCAGGCCCGTCACCGCCGGTCGCCGCTACGCGGAGGCAGCCTTCCAGGTCGCCCTCGCGGAGGACCAGCTCGACCGCTGGCAGGCAGACCTGTTCACCGCTGCCGAGATCCTCGGCCGCGACGATGTCGCACCCACCGTGGACAGCCCGGCGGTTCCGCTCGGGCAGCGGATCGAGATCATCCGCCAGCTGCTGGCGCCCCGGATCGCCCCGGGACCCCTGCGCCTCGTGGACCTCCTCGTCCAGCGAGGGAAGGTGCATGCCATCCCCCGCGTCGCCGAGGAGTTCAAGCGCCTCACCAACGCCCACCGCGGTGTGGTTGCGGCCACGGTCACCAGTGCCGTGCCGCTCACCGAAGACGAGACCGCCGCGATCCGGAGCCGGGTCGAGGCGATGGCCGGCTCGGCCGTGGAGCTCCGCACGGAGGTCGATCCGGACCTCCTCGGCGGGGTGACCATCCAGGTCCGGGACCAGCTCCTCGACGCCTCGATTCGCGGCCGCCTCGAGCGGCTGCGTGACCAGCTCAACGCGGGGGGACGTCTCCGCTAGTCCCCACAGCGCCGCCGGTCACCGCACCGGGGACGCCACGGGGGCCTGCAGACGCCCGAACGCCCGAACGGAGACGCCATGGCCATCCGGTCAGACGAGATCATCAGCATCATCAAGAGCCAGATCGAGAACTTCGACGGCAGTACGGAGTCCCGCAGCGTCGGGACCGTCGTCGAGGTCGGTGACGGCATCGCCCAGATCTACGGCCTGGATGCCGCCATGTCGTCCGAGCTGCTCGAGTTCCCCGGCGGGGTGATGGGCATGGCCCTCAACCTCGAGGAGGAGACGGTCGGCGCGGTCATCCTGGGCAACGCCTCCTCCATCAAGGAGGGCGACCGCGTCCGGACCACGGGTCGTGTCGTCGAGGTTCCGGTCGGCGAGGCCCTGCTCGGGCGCGTCGTGGACCCGCTCGGCCGGCCGCTCGACGGCAAGGGCGAGATCAAGGCCACCCGGACCCGCCCCGTGGAGCGCATCGCCCCCGGCGTGATCACGCGCAAGTCGGTGGACACGCCGGTGCAGACCGGCCTCAAGGCTGTGGACGCGCTGATCCCGATCGGCCGCGGACAGCGCGAGCTCATCATCGGCGACCGCCAGACCGGCAAGACCGCCGTCGCGCTCGACACGATCATCAACCAGAAGGGCGGCGACCTCGTCTGCATCTACGTGGCCATCGGCCAGAAGATGTCGACCGTCGCCCAGACCGTCGCGACGCTCGAGAAGTACGGCGCGATGGAGCACACGATCGTCGTCGTCGCCGGCGCCGAGGATCCGGCCCCGCTCCAGTACCTCGCGCCGTACTCCGGCGTGGCGATGGGCGAGGAGGTCATGGAGGTCGGCGTCACCATCGGTGGCCGCCATATCAAGGACGCCCTGTGCGTCTATGACGACCTCTCCAAGCATGCCTGGGCCTACCGCGAGATGGCCCTGCTCCTCCGCCGGCCGCCCGGCCGTGAGGCGTACCCCGGCGACGTCTTCTACCTCCACAGCCGCCTCCTCGAGCGTGCCGCGCGCATGTCCGACGAGAACGGTGGTGGCTCGCTGACGGCCCTGCCGATCATCGAGACCCAGGCCAACGACGTCTCGGCCTACATCCCGACCAACGTGATCTCGATCACGGACGGCCAGATCTTCCTCGAGACCGACCTGTTCAACGCCGGCCAGCGGC
>JBAXFC010000518.1:0-2840 GCA_037140135.1 Chloroflexota bacterium | reverse complement strand
GCCCGTGGGCCACGAGATCGGCCGCCCGGACCAGGCGGGAGACGGGACGCGCAATCCGGGCGGCGACGGCCAGCCCGGCAAACCCCGCCGTGAGCACCGCGACCAGGGCCGCGATGCCAAGCGCGCCGCGCATCGCCTCGTCGAACGCGGTCTCGGTGGCCTGCGCCATCGCGTCGCCCATCGGATCACCGGGGAGGTGGCCCATGGCGTCCGCGAAGTACCGCGGGCCGATGAGCAGGACCGCGACCCCGACGGCGACCACCGCGGCCGCGGCGACCAGGAGGAACGCGGCCAGCAGCCGCGCGCGCAGCGAGCGGGGCAGCATCAGGCGCCCTCGCGCAGCCGGTAGCCGACGCCCCGCACCGTCTCGACGAAGCGCGGCGCGGCCGGATCCTCGGCCAGCTTGCGGCGCAGGTTGGCGACGTGGACGTCCACGAGGTGGTCGTCACCCTCGAAGCCCGGGCCCCAGAGCGTGCCCAGCAGCACGGCCCGCGTCACCACGATGCCCGGCGCACGCGCCAGGATGGCCAGCAGGTTGAACTCGAGCGCCGTGAGCTCCACGGGCGCGCTGTCCACCCGGACCAGGCGTCGGGCCTCGTCCAGCTCCAGCCCGGCCGGGAGCGGCGACCGCGGCCGAGATGCATCGCCGGCCGCCTGCCCGGACCGCGGTCGCCGCAGGACCGCCTTGATCCGCGCAACCAGCTCCCGCGGCGAGAACGGCTTGACGAGGTAGTCGTCCGCTCCCACGGTGAGCCCCATGATCCGGTCGATCTCCTCGCCCCGGGCGGTCAGCATCAGGACATAGGCATCCGAGATCGTGCGCAGGCGCCGGCAGACCTCGATCCCGTCGAAGCCCGGCAGCATGACGTCGAGCACCACGACGTCGGGATCCCAGGCACGGACGGCGTCCAGCGCGGCCTGCCCGTCCGCGGCCGTCCGGACCAGCCAGCCCTCCCGCTCCAGGTAGCCGGTGACGAGCTCGAGGATCGGCGGTTCGTCATCGACGACGAGCACCCGGCTGGGACGCAGCTCCATGGGGCGCAGTGTGCCACCGGTCGCGCCGGGCGTCCGCACCTGGCGCGACTTGAGGCAGGCGAGTGCGTCGGGCTCCACGCGAGGCAGGCCCGCCGTGCCGGGCGCCACGACCCTGGTTGCGTGAGTGCCGGCTTCCGGGCGCCGGTGTCCGCCCGCTCGCACGGGGCCGACGCGGCCCTCGAGGGGGGCGGTGGCACACTGGATCGGGCCACGCGGCATCCGCTGGCACAATGCCCCGATGCGGACCCTCTATGCCGGTCTCTTCGTCACCGCCGACGGCGTCGCCGAGGCTCCCAACACCTTCGTCGGACCGTACTTCGACGCCGCGGTCGGGGCCGAGGTGGGGGCCGGCATGGCCCGCACCGACACGGTCCTGCTCGGGCGGCGCCTGTACACGGACTGGGCCGCGTACTGGCCCGGCAAGACCGCGGCCGACGACCCCTACGCCGCGTTCATCAATCCGGTCCGCAAGGTCGTCCTGTCCACGACCCTGGAGTCCGTCACGTGGGAGCACAGCGAGCTCGTCCGGACGGACCACGAGGCCGCCGTCCGCCGGCTCAAGGAGGAGGACGGCGGGGACATCGCGGTCAACGGCTCCATCACCGTCGCCCAGACGATGCTCCGGGCGGGGCTGCTCGATGAGCTGCGGCTGCTGGTCTTCCCGGTGATCGGCGGGTCCGGGCGGCGGCTGTTCGACGGCGTGGGCAACGTGCCGCTGCGCCTGCTGGAGTCGCGGGCGCTCCCAACCGGGGTCCTGTCCGTGACCTACGGCGTCGGTGAGGGCTGATCGGCGGGAGGCCGGCGGGCCGTTGGGCCCGACCGCGGACCGCCAGGATGGGCGGTTGGGCCCGTTCCGGCCCCGAAGGCGCGCCTATACTCCCGGAGCAACCCTGCGGCAAGGGGGCTCCCCGGAGCAACCCGGGGATACGACCGTCACCTGCACCGCCCCCAAGGCGGTCACTGCCCGGCAGGTCAGCGGATCGCGCGGTAGGCATGGCGAACGCACGAACGGGAGAACCCGCAGCAGGCTCGTCCGCGGCAGGCGAGCCGCCTGACGCCGCCCCCGACAGCCTGCCCGCTCCGGCGCCCGAGGCCTCGTCCGCGCCCGTGCCCACCCGCGCCGCACCCTCCACCGTTGTCCGCCGGCGACGCCCCAAGCCGCCGGTCCCCGTGGTCGCGATCGGCGCATCCGCCGGCGGCCTCGAGGCCCTCGAGGCGTTCTTCGCCCGGGTGTCGGCGCCGTGCGGCCTTGCCTTCGTCGTCATCCAGCATCTCGATCCCACCCACGTCGGGATGCTCCCGGAGATCCTCGGGCGCGCGACCAGCCTGCACACGGTCGAGGCCACGGCGGGGATGCCGGTGAAAGCGGACACCGTCTATGTGATCCCGCCCAACTCGGACATGGCCATCCTCAACGGCCGGCTGCAGGTCCTCGAGCCATTCGCGCCGCGCGGCCTGCGCCTTCCGATCGACTTCTTCTTCCGGTCCCTGGCGGAGGATCGCGGCGCCACCGCGATCGGGATCATCCTCTCGGGGATGGGTTCGGATGGCACCATCGGCATGCGGGCGATCCGGGAGAAGGGCGGGTCGACGTTCGCGCAGTCTCCCGCCGACGCGAAGTTCGATGCGATGCCGCGCAGCGCCATCGCGGCAGGCCTGGTGGATGTCGTGGACGCCGCGAGCGCGCTGCCGAAGCGCGTGCTGGACTTCCTCTCCGCAACCCGGACCAGGACCGGCGGCGAAGCGGACGACATCGCCGCGGGGGGGGCGGTGGACCGGAGCCTGGTGCTCATGCGGCAGCGGAC
>JBAXFC010000517.1:0-2840 GCA_037140135.1 Chloroflexota bacterium | reverse complement strand
GGACCAGGCGCAGCTCGGCGGCGTAGGTGAGCATCGCGAGCCGGGGACCGGTCGCCTCGAGGATCATCCCCTCGTGGACCATCGTGAGCTCGAGGTGGGTGTCCGGGTTGTCGAATGGCTCGTGCCCCGTCTCGGCCACGGCGACGATCGCGAAGGCCGCCCCGCAGAGCAGCAGCGCCGGAGTGAACCAGGACCGTCCGGCGGCCGCGCCGGTGGCCGCGATCGTGCCCAGGTCCGTGGACCCGGCAGCAAGGACGGCACCCGCGAGCGCGAGCAGCAGGGCGGGCTCGACGAGCGTGGCGATCGCCACCTCGCGGCTGCTGCCCATGCCCCCGAACGCGCTCCCGGCATCGAGCGCGGAGAGCGCCAGCACGAACCGCCCGAGCGCCATCAGGCCGATCACGACGATCACGTCGCCCCAGCCATCGAGCGGGGGGCGCTGGCCGACCATCGGCACCAGGAGCAGGGCCACCAGCACGGCGGCCAGCAGGAGCGGCGGCGCGATCGAGGTCAGGGGTCCGGCGGCCTCGCTCTCCACGGCCTCCTTGCCCCACCACTTCGCGAGGTCGCGGTATGGCTGGAGGATCGGGGCGCCGCGCCGGTACTGCAGGCGGGCCTTGGTGCGCTTGGTGATCCCCAGCAGCAGCGGGGCGAGCGCGAGGACCACCACGACCTGGAGCAGGGCCGGGGCGAGGCCGCCCAGGATGACCGCGGGATCGGTCATCGCGCGAGCACCAGGAGCACCACGACGGCCACGACCGCGTACGCGAGATACAGCTGGAGGCTGCCGTTCTGGAGCTGGCGGGCCAGCTGCGAGGCGCCGACCGCGGACCGGTGGAGCGGACGGTAGACCCGCTCGTCGAGCAGCTGTCGCGCGCCGCTCCGGTACCGGACGGTCCGTGGAAACGGCGTCCCGGGATGGAGCTCCACGGTCAGCTCGCGCGCCGGCCGCAGGATGGAGTCGAAGTAGAGGCGGATCAGCTTGGCGAAGCTCGCCGAGGTGTACTCGAAGCGCTGCTCGGGCAGGATGCCGCACGTCCAGGTCGGGACGCGGCGGACCGGCCGGCCGCGGATGCCCGCCAGCCAGGCGACCGCGAACACGACCGCGAGCAGCACCATGACCGGCGCGGCCGCGTAGCCCCCGGATCCGGGGAGACCCCCGACGGCGCCGGGGGCCGCGTCACCCGGCGTCGCACCGCGCCCTGCGAGGACGCCTGCGGCGATGTCCGCCACGTGCCCCGCCATCGGGCCCGCCAGCAGGCCGGCGGCCACGCACGCGAAGGCCAGGGCCGCCATCGGCAGGACCATGGAGCGGCCGACCTCGCGGGCTGCGGCTGCCCCATCGCTCCGCGGCAGGGCGAGGAACCCCACGCCGGCCGCCTTCACGAACGTGGCCACGGCCAGGGCCGCGGTCAGCCCCAGGCCGCCGAGCGCCACCACCGCGGCCGAGCGGACCAGCGGCGTGAAGGCCGCCTCCCCGCCGGCGCCGATCAGCGCCTGGAATGTGAGCCACTCGCCGGTGAAGCCGTTGAGCGGGGGCAGGCCGCTGATCGCGGCTGCCCCCGTCATGAACACGAGCGTGGTGGCGGGCATGACCCGGGCGAGACCGCCCAGCCGGTTGAGATCGCGCGTCCCCGTCGCGCCCTGCACCGCGCCGGCGGCCAGGAACAGGCCCGACTTGAACAGCGCGTGGTTGAGCGTGTGCACGAGTGCGGCCGTCAGCGCGATCGTCCCGAGCAGGGCCACGCCCTGCCCGGCCGCGAGGATCGCGACCCCGATGCCCACGAGGATGATCCCCACGTTCTCGATCGTGCTGAACGCGAGCAGCCGCTTGAGGTCGTTCTCCATCAGCGCGTACAGCACCCCGAGGACCGCCGACACCACGCCGATCCCGAGCACGAGCAGGCCCCACCACGAGGGGCCGGGGCCCAGGATCTCGAGCCCGAAGCGGACAAGGCCGTAGATGCCGGCCTTCACCATCACGCCCGACATCAGGGCCGAGACGTGGGATGGCGCCACCGGGTGTGCCCGGGGGAGCCAGACGTGGAACGGAATCGCACCCGCCTTGGTGCCGAAGCCGATCACGAACAGGACGAAGACGAGGTCGCGGGCCGGTGCCGGCAGCGCGGCCGCGGCGGC
Source organism: Chloroflexota bacterium (assembly GCA_037140135.1). GTDB lineage: Bacteria > Chloroflexota > Limnocylindria > Limnocylindrales > CSP1-4 > CAIXZV01. The sequence continues at coordinate 701 of JBAXFC010000517.1, read as the reverse complement.
GGCGAAGGTCCCGGTGTCGGTGGAGCCCGCCGCGGACGCCAGGACGGCGAACGCCACCAGGACGGCGACCGCGGCGAGATGCGTCAGGGCGAGGTAGATGTACCCGGCACGGGCCTCGGACGGCGACGGCCGGGAGCCGAAGACCAGGATCGCCGAGCTGACGGCCATCGCCTCCCACGCGAACAGGAACGAGATGGCGTCGCTGCTGCCGAAGACGAGGCCCAGGCTGACGATGAAGACGGGCAGGGCGGCCACCGTGCGGTCGCGGGGAGCCGTGCCGTGGGCACCGTGCGGGCCGTGGGCTCCATACCCCACCCCGAAGACCGCGGCCGCGGCCCCCACGAAACCGAGGATGAGCAGGAACAGCGCGGACAGGCCGTCCACGCGCAGGCTCACCAGCGGGAAACCGAGGATGTCCCCGTAGGCGGCCGTCACCGGCCGACCGGTGACGAGGACGGCGACGCCCAGCCCGAGGATGGCTGCGGCGGAGGCGGCCGTGAGCCACAGTGGGAGCCTGTCCGCGAGCCGTCCCGAGCCAGGCAGCAGCGCGGCCGTCGCGGCGAGCGCCGCCAGCAGGCCGGCGAGCGGGATGAGGATGCCGGGGATCAGCGCCCCCGCGGCGGGGTCAGACGGCACCGGGCGACGCCATCGACGGGCGGCACATGGTGGTGGGACGCATCCGGGAGCGCGGGGACAGCCGG
>JBAXFC010000516.1:0-2883 GCA_037140135.1 Chloroflexota bacterium | reverse complement strand
GTCCGGGAGGGGCGGGACGCCGTCTCGTGGGCGGCCGTCATGCGCCGGCTCGAGGACGAGGCGCGCGGCGACGGCAACCTCCTGCCGCCCATCATCGAGGCCGTCGCCGCCTATGCCACGGTGGGCGAGATCGCCGACCTCCTCCGGCGGACGTGGGGCGTCCACCGCGAGCTGATCACCGTCTGAGCCGTCCCCGCCCCACCCCGAGAGGAGCTGCGCCATGCCCGACCCCGCCGCCGCCGCCGGTCGCGTTCCCGAGCACGTCCGCCACATGGGCCGCATCCACCACGTGGCCCTGGTCGTGCGCGACATCGACGAGTCGCTCCTGGTCTGGCGGGACATGCTCGGCCTGCCGGTGGAGCTGGTCCTGCCGATCGAGCACGACCGGGTGACGATCGCCTTCCTCGGAGTGGGGGAGTCCAAGATCGAGCTGGTCCAGCCAACCGACGACACCACCGGCGTGGCCCGCTTCCTGGCCGGCAAGGGCGAGGGGTTCCACCACGTCTGCTTCGAGGTGCCCAACATCACGGAGTCGCTGCTCCGCCTCCAGTTCGACGGGATCGAGCTGATCGACAGCACGGCCCGCAAGGGAGCCGAGGGTCCCGTGGCCTTCCTGCACCCGAGGTCGTGCCACGGGGTGCTCGTCGAGCTGATCGAGGCGCCCGGCGGTCCCTCCTGGGCGGCGCTCGGGTACTAGGCGCGGCTGCCGGCAGGCCTGCGGACCCGCCGGCCGCCCGGCGAACTCCCCGGCTACCGGCCGGACAGGGCTCGCAGCACCCGGCCCACGACCTTGATCGCCGCCACGGTCGCGACCAGCACCAGCGCCTGGCGCCAGATCCAGGCATGCCCGCCCGGGTCGTCCGGGCCCGAATCGAGCCAGCCCTCGTCCGCGTCGACGCGGACCAGCGGCACCCAGGCCATGGTCTCGAGGACCTCGTCGTCGGTCGTGGTGAAGGGATTCACGCCTGATGCCATCGAGGGCCCTGCCGTGGAGCGCATGATCGCGGGCATGATCCGCCGCCGCGTCGCGGGGTCACGCACCTCGACGGCGATTCCGCTGAACGTCCGCCCGGGCAGGACCACCTCCCCCCGCGGATCCACGACGAGGTTGCGGTACCACTCCGTGCGGGGGCCGAAGCCTGCGAGGACCCACGTGGAGCCCTCGGCGACCACGTAGTTGAGCGGTGTCTCCCGCATGACCCCGCTCTTGCGACCCCGGGCCCGCAGCAGCAGGATGCTGCCGCCGATCGGCATGGAGACCCAGGCACCGAGCCCGCGCCGCGTGAGCGGCACCATGAACCAGCGGTTGAGCGCCCGGAAGACGGCGATCGCGCCGGCGTAGGGCAGCCCGGGCGGCTCCGGCAGGAGGGCGGGGCCGGGCGCGGCGGGAGTGACGGGATCGGTCATGTCAGAACGCCCACGCGAAGATGACGTCCGCGGCGTCCGCCGCGGCCCGGCAGAACGCGACGATCCTGCCCGCGAGGTCCCGGATCCAGGGCTTCTCCTCGCGCTGGAGCTGGCCAAGCTCCTCCTCCAGGACCTCGATCCAGCGGGCGGCAAGGGGCCCGACGAGCTCGTCGGGGATGGCAGCGACCGCCCGGACCCAGTCCCGGTCCACCCGCTCCACGATCCGCTCCACCGACGCGGCGGCCGCCCCGTCGAGCTCGATCCGGGCGTCGAGGAAGTCCACCGGGTCATCCGCCCCGGTCACCGTGCGGGCAGCCTCACTGAACAGGTCCAGCCAGGTGGGGTCGAGGCCGCCGCCCAGCGGCAGGTGGGCCGTGAAGCGGTCCGGGTCCGCGAACCCGGCGACATCGTCCACCGAGAGCGCGAGCAGGATGTCCCGCGTGCCGCCGGCCACCAGGTCCATCAGGCTGCTCATGCGCGTGCGAGCTCCTCGGCGAAGAAGATCATGTCCAGGTCACCCGGGGACCTCCCCGCGGAGGTCAGTATGGTCGCGGCCTCCGACCGGTGCTGCGTCCCGTGGTTGGCCAGGTGGACGAGCATCTGCCAGAAGGGGATCCCCTCGTCGGTCCGGGCCGGCCACGCATCGTCGAGTGTGTCCAGCCAGGCGTCGAGGGCGGCCCACTCGGGCTCCCAGGCGGCGACGAGGGCCGGCGCCGGGGGCAGCGGCTCGCGCTCCGGCCGCGGGGTCAGGCCGGTCTCGGCCAGTCCGTTGCGCCAGCGCTGGTGGGCACCGAGCTGGTGGACGAGGATCGACCCGAGGCCGCGGTCGCCCACGGCCCCGGTTGCACCCCAGGTCTCCTCGGGCACGCCATCGAGGACGGCGAGGATCCGCCGGGTCGCCCAGCGGTCGTACGCGAAGAGGTACCGGAGGTCGTCGAGCCGCATATCAGCCCCGGAAGCCCGCCTCGCGCAGCAGCGCCGGCAGCTCGGTGGGGGAGTTGGCGACGAGGAAGCCGGCGGCCTCGAGGGCCGTCACCTTCGACTTCGCGGTACCGCGCCCGCCCGAGATGATGGCGCCGGCGTGGCCCATGCGCTTGCCCTCGGGTGCCGTGCGGCCGGCGATGAACGCCACCTTGGGCATGTCCGCGAGGTGCTCCGCGGCCCAGGCCGCCGCCTCCTCCTCGGCCGAGCCGCCGATCTCGCCGATCAGGACGAGCGCGTTGGTCTCCGGGTCTGCCGCGAACAGCTTGAGGATGTCGATGTGCTGGGAGCCGACCACCGGGTCGCCACCGATGCCCACGCACGACGACTGGCCGAGGCCGGCGTCGGTCATGGCCTGGACGGCCTCGTAGGTCAGGGTGCCGGAGCGGGAGACGACGCCGACCGAGCCCTCGCGATGGATGGAGCCCGGGATGATGCCCACCTTGGCGCGCCCGGGGCTGGTGGCGCCGGGGCAGTTGGGGCCGATGAGCCGGG
>JBAXFC010000515.1:0-2889 GCA_037140135.1 Chloroflexota bacterium | reverse complement strand
TCGGTGGATCCGGGCTTAGCGGCCCCGCGACGAGGCCCCGCGGCCACCGCGCGAGACCGCAGGGGTGTAGGCTTGGGCCGGCAACAACAACGCCTTGTCGGACAGGGGAAGCCGGTGCGAGACCGGCGCTGACCCGCAGCCGTAAGCCACGAGTCCGTGGCGAGCCGGAATGCCTGCCCGAAGAGGCTCGACTCCAATCCCGTCGAGGTTAGCGGGCGGAGTCCGGAACGTGGATTGATCCATTGACCTCGCCCACGCGTCGGCCGACGGGTGGGCGATTTCCTTGGTCCAGCCACGACCCCGGGTTCGACCGCAGCACCGACGGATCCCTCTGAAGGAGGAACGACGTTGGGCACTCCGAGGTCATGGGTGCGCGGCGGGCGCACGATCCTGCTGGCGGGCACGCTCACGCTCACGCCGCTGGCCGCCACGCCCACGCTGGCGACCGCTCCCACGAAGACCGCCGATCCGGTTCAGGCCGCGGCCGGCTGGCTCGCCGCCCGGGTGACGGCCGGAGCGCTCGCCCCGAGCAGTCTCGCCGACGCTGTCATCGCCTTCGCGGCTGCGGGCGTCGGGGCGAACGCCGCCGCGACCGCCGTGGTCCAGCTTGAAGCGAGCGTCGACTCCTACATCCTCAGCGGCGCCACGCTGCAGGCCGGCCCCCTGGGCAAGGTCATGCTCGCCGTCGCCATCGCGGGCGGCGACGTGCACTCCTTCGGAGGCCACGACCTCGAGGCCGACCTTCGGGGTCTCATGGCCGCCTCCGGCGACGACGCGGGCCGGTTCGGCAGTGCCATGGTCTACGACCAGTCGCTCGACATCCTCGCCCTGGCGACGACGGCATCGGGCGTCCCCCCCGCGGCGGGCACCTGGCTTGCGGACAAGCAGTGCCCCGACGGGGACTACTCGTACGACGGGACCTGTCCCAGCTTCTCCCCGGATCCCGACAGCACCGCGATCGCCATCCAGGCCCTCCAGGCGGCAGGTGCGTCCACGGCCCTCGGCAACGCGGAGACCTGGCTGCTCGCGCAGCAGGCCGGCGACGGCTCCCTGGCGTCGTGGGGCACCCCGAACTCGAGCAGCACGGCGGCCGCGGCCGAGGCGTACCGGGCGCTGGGCCACACGGCCGAGGCCGACCACGCGGCGGCCTACACCGCAACCCTGCAGCACGGCTGCGACGCGTCCGCCGCCTACATCGGGGCGATCCCCTGGTCCGGGGGCGGCACCTTCTATCTCGAGATGTCAACGACGCAGGCGATGCTCGGGTTCGGCGCGGGGCGGCTCGACCAGCTGAGCATCAGCGGAGCGACCGCGCCCGCCCCGACGCTCGCGTGCCCGGAGGCGCCGACCGGCGTCGCAGCGGTCGCGAGCACCGGCGAGGCCACCGTCTCCTGGACGGCCCCGGCCGACTCGCCGAGCCCGATCAGCTCCTACATCGTCATGTCGGGCGTGGGCACGCGGACGTGCACGCCGACGCCCCGGACCGCGACGAGCTGCACGGTCCGAGACCTGCCCGATGGCCGGTACACCTTCTCGGTGGTGGCCATCAACGACCTTGGCGTCAGCAGGACCTCGGAGCCGTCGAACGCGGTCGCGATCGACACGACCGCGCCCGTCGTCACCGCTCCCGTCGTCGGCCTTCGGGCGGGCGGGCAGCTGACCGGCGCCAACGTCCCCGTCCGGGTCACGTGGTCGGGTACGGACGCCGTCTCCGGCATCCACGCCTACGCCCTCGAGCGCTCGGCGGACGGTGGCACGACGTATGACCACCCGGTGGTGCCCGGCGTCCCGACCGCCACCTCGATCAACACCACGCTCGCCGCCGGTGCCACGAGCTACCGCTTCCACGTCCGGGCCACCGATGGCGGCGACAACACGTCGGCCTGGAAGGCGGGCACCGCACTCGGGGTCTCGCTCGTCGATGACGCCGCGAAGATCACCTACTCGGGCGCGTGGACGACCTCGACGCCTGCGTCCGCGTCGGGCGCCACGCTCCATTCCGCGACGGCGAAGGGTGCCTCCGCCTCGATCACGTTCATCGGGCGCGGCATCGCCTGGGTCGCCCCGAAGGGATCGACCCGCGGCAAGGCCGCCGTCTACTTCGACGGCGCCTACGCCGGCACCGTCAACCTCAACGCCGCATCCGCCAACCGGATCCTCGTCTTCGCGAAGTCGTGGACCACGAGCGGCAGGCACACGCTGCGGATCGTCGCCGCAGGCACCGCGGGGCACCCGCGGATCGACGTCGACGCCTTCGTCGTCGTGAAGTGAGGTTTGCAGGACCTCCGCGCCTGCCAAGGCGGGCGCGGACCCCTGCCAGGACGGAGCGCACCATGACCAGCCGACTCGGCCCCGTGCTCCTGGCGATCGCGCTGCTTGCCGGCGCGGTCGGTGCGACGACGCCCCTCGTGCGCGCTGCCTCCGACGGGGCGTGCCCCGGGACGACGGGCGTCACCGTGGTCGTGGACTTCCACCAGCTCGGTGGCGGGATCGTCGTGCGCTGCGCCGCCGGGACGCCCACCAGCGGCTTCGATGCCCTCACGAGGGCAGGCTTCGCGGTCGTCCAGCCCACGAGCATGCCGGGGTTCACCTGCCGGATCGACGGTCTGCCCGGTCCCGATCGCGAGGCCTGCGTGAACACGCCGCCCGCCAACGCGTACTGGTCCTACTGGAATGCGGTGGCCGGTGGCACCTGGAAGTACGGGCAGACGGGTCCGGCCGGCCGGAAGCCTGCTCCTGGCACCGTCGAGGGCTGGTCGTGGGCCCAGGATTCGGCCGGCACCGGGGCGCCGCCGCCCGGCATCGATCCGCCGAACGCCCCTGCCCCGACCCCCACTCCGACGCCGAAGCCGACACCAAGGCCGACGCCGACACCCCGGCCGACGCCGA
>JBAXFC010000514.1:0-2895 GCA_037140135.1 Chloroflexota bacterium | reverse complement strand
GCCAAGGGGCCGCTCGCCTGGCAGGGACGGCCGGTCCGCAGCGTCGCCTACGTGTACTGCGTCGGCAGCCGCAACACGGCCGGCTGCGACAACGCCTACTGCTCGCGCTTCTGCTGCGCATCGGTCGTGCAGACCGCCGTGCAGGTGTCCGGCCTCGACCGCCCGGTCCGCCAGTTCCACCTCTACCGGGACATGCGGACCTACGGCAAGTTCGAGCCGCTCTACACCGAGGCGCGCGAGACCGGGTCGGTCTTCCTCAAGTTCGACAACGACGAGCCGCCCACGGTGGCCGAGCGTGCCGGCGGCGGCCTCACGGTCACCGTGCGGGACCTCCTCACCGAGCGCACCGAGCTGGCCATCCCGGCCGACCTGGTGGTCCTCGTCACGGGCATGGTCCCGCGCCCCAACAAGCCGCTCGTGGATGTGCTCAAGCTGCCGGCGGGCACCGATGGCTTCTTCAACGAGATCCATCCCAAGCTGCGCCCGGTGGAGACCGTGGTGGACGGCGTCCTGATCGCCGGTGCCTGCCAGGGACCGAAGACCTCGTCCGAGTCCGTGATCCAGGCCCTGGCCGCGGTCACCCAGAGCGCCGCCGTCCTCAAGAAGGGGTACACGGAGCTCGACCCGCTGGTGGCGATCGTGGAGCCCGCGGCGTGCACGGCCTGCGGTGACTGCCTCACGGTCTGCCCGTACACCGCGATCACGATGGGCGAGGAGGCCGACCGTCACTTCGCGGTGATCAGCGCGACGAGCTGCAAGGGTTGCGGCGGGTGCGTGCCGGTCTGTCCCGAGAACGCCATCGACCTCCTGGGCTACACCGATGCCCAGATCACCGCGATGATCGAGAACCTGGCGGAGGTACCCGTCTGATGCCCACGCTCAACCGCGATCCCCGCGAGGTGATCCGCGAGGAGGCTGTCATGCGGCCCCGGATCCTCGCGGCCCTTGCCTCGGGTCCGCTCACCGTGCCCGAGATCGCCGCCGCCATCGGGGCGCCCTCCCATGAGACCGTCTTCTGGGTGATGGGGCTGCGCCGCTACGGCTGGGTGGCCGAGATCAAGGGCAGCGATTCCGACGGCTACTTCCGCTATGGGCCCACGGGGCGGGTGTCCTGATGACCGCGACCACCGTTCCCGCTGCCGTCCCTGCGCCGGTCCGCGTGGACCTCGGGCTCTACCCCGACCTCCAGCGCTTCGGCGCGGCCGACATCTCGGCCTGCTTCTCGTGCGGCACGTGCTCCGCGACCTGTCCCATGAGCCAGAGCGACGGCACCTTCCCGCGCCGGATCATCCGCTACGCCCAGCTGGGCATGAAGGAACAGCTCCTCTCGTCCAAGGAGCTCTGGTCCTGCTACCAGTGCGGCGAGTGCGCCGAGACCTGCCCCACCCAGGCCGACCCGTCCGAGTTCATGGCGGCCACCCGGCGCTATGCCATCGCCTCCTACGACCGGACCCGGCTCGCCCGGACCATGTACACCCGCCCCATCGTGGCCACCGTGCTGGCTGTCGCGATCGCCCTGTTCTTCGCCGCGTTCATGTATGCCGCGCACGGGCCGATGGACGGCGAGCGGCTCGCGATCTTCGAGTGGATCCCGTCCGAGCTGATCCACACCACGGGCATCGTCGTGATGATCGTGGTGGTCCTCGCCGGGCTTGCGGGCGTGGGCACCATGGCCCGCGACATCGGCCGGCACGAGGGGGTCTCGCTGCGGTCCGCGTTCGGGTCGCGAGCCGGGCTCGCCCGGACCGGCCGGGCCGCCTGGTCCGCCGTCGGGCGCGAGTCCTTCGGCCAGGTCCGCTTCCGTGCCGAGTGCGAGGCCGATGCCGCTGCCATGGCCGTCCCCTGGTACCGCCGCCGCTGGCTGGTCCACGCCCTGGTGGTGTGGGGGTTCGTCGGGCTCCTGGCCGCCACCGGGCTCGACTACGGCCTGGCGCTGCTCGGCGTCAAGGAGACCGGGACCCCGGTGCCGCTCTGGTATCCCGTGCGCCTGCTGGGCACGGTCGCCGGCGCCTCGCTCGTCTACGGGGCCACCGTCCTCATCATCGACCGCTTCCGGGCGGCCAGCCGTTCCGTCATCCGCTCCACCACCGCCGACTGGCTGCTCCTCGCGCTGCTCTGGGTGGTGGCCGTGACCGGCTTCGCAATCGAGCTCGCGCTCTACCTGCCGTCGGCCCCCGCCTGGGGCTACTGGCTGTTCCTCGCCCACGTCGCCACGGCGCTCGAGCTCGTGCTGCTGGCCCCGTTCATGAAGCTCGCCCACGCCGTCTACCGGCCGGTGGCCCTGTTCTTCGTCGCGCTCGCCCGTGAGCGCCAGGGAGGGATGTCGTGACGACCCAGCCGACGCTGCCGCAGGTGGCCCACCAGCACCACGAGCGGCTCATGGAAACCGTGAACCGGATGCCGGCGCTGGCCGATGCGCTCCTGTCGGCACCCGCTGCCGATGTGGACCTCGGCATCCGCGAGATGCGCGAGTTCCTCACGCTGACCCTCGTCCCGCACGTGGACGCCGCCGAGCGAGCGATCTACCCGGAGTTGGAGCGGATGTTCCAGAACCGCCACTCGATGGCGCCCATGCGCCGCGAGCATGCCCAGATCCGGGAGCTGACCACCGAGTTCGGGCGCCTTGCGGACGATGCGGCGGGCCAGGTGACCCTCGGCCGGTCCCTCGCGTTGCGGCGGGTGCTGTACCACCTCTACGCGTTGCTCAAGATCCATCTCGCGGAGGAGGAGGCGTATATGCGCCTCATCGGCCGCGGCGTCTCGGAGGATGTGGCGGACGCGGTCGCCGCGGCGCTCGAGCACCCGGTCGCCGGGAGCTGATGCCGGTCACGGGCCCGCTCGCCACGATCAGGGCGAGCCTGACCCAGAGTCCAGCTCTCGCTGTCCCGGCTGCCA
>JBAXFC010000513.1:0-2903 GCA_037140135.1 Chloroflexota bacterium | reverse complement strand
CGCGGGCCCAGGACCGGGTGCTCGAGGTATGCGCGCGCCTCGTCGAGCGACCGGATCCCATAGAGCTTCGCCGTCTCGCTCCGCCCGAGCGCCGCCAGCTGGGGGAAGACGTACCAGATCCAGTGCCCGGACTTGCGGCCCGCCCGGAGCTCGCGCAGGACGGCGTCATAGCCGCCGCGCTGGGCCGTGACGAACCGCTCGAGGTCGAAGTCCATCGGCGCATTCTGCGCGACGGCGGGTCACCCCGTCAGCCGGAAACCACCGGCAGCCGTGCCTCGGGCACTCCGGCGGCATCGCGTGCCTCGAGCAGGCCCTCGGCGGCGAGCGCGACCACGGCCTCGCGGACGGCCGCCGCCCCATGGGTTCCCATCGCCTCGGGGTAGGCGGTCCACTCGCCGTCGGAGGCGGCACGGGCGCGCTCGAGGATCCGGCCCCGGAGCCAGCGGTTGGTCCGTTCGAACGGGACCGGTGCGCGGACGGGGTGCTTCGCGCGGTCGGCCGACACGGTCGCAGCCGCCGGCCGCTCTCCTGCCGCGTACCGGCACCAGGCGATCGCCGGGCAGTCGGCACAGCGGGGCTTCGCGGGCTTGCACAGCCGCGCACCGAGGTCCATGAGCGCATGCGTCCACGCGGCAGCGTCGCCGGGCGGCACCACCGCGTCGGCCAGCGCCTGCATCCCGGCCGCCGTGTACGCCTCGTCACCGCCCGCGGCAATCCTCCCGAGCACGCGGCGCACGTTCACGTCCACCGCTCCCACCGGGCTCCCGAACGCGATCGCCGCGACCGCCCGGGCCGTGTACGGCCCGACGCCCGGCAGCGCCTCGAGCGCCGCCACCGACGACGGCACGACGCCCTCGTGCTCCGCCACGATCGTCTGTGAGGCGCGGTGCAGGGCCAGCGCCCGCCGGTTGTAGCCGAGGCCGGACCAGGCCCTGAGCACCTCGGCCACCGGAGCGGCGGCAAGGTCCGCCACCGTCGGCCAGCGGATGAGCCAGCGCTCCCAGGCCTCGGCGGCGCGCTCGGCCTGCGTCTGCTGGGCCATCAGCTCCGAGACGAGCACCGCGTACGGATCGGCGGTCCGGCGGAAGGCGAGGGCGCGGCCGGTCGCCGCGTACCAGGCCAGGATCGCGTCCCGGGCGAGAACCGCTTCACGGGCCTCGGGCGGCACGGCTGCGTCGGGATCACCGGGTTCGGCCATGAGCCCACGATACGGCCGAGCCAAGCGGCGCGCCCACCCCGCTCAGCCTGCCGACCTCACGGCGCGCAGGTCGTGGGCTGCCAGGGGAACATCCAGTCGACCACGGGCTGCGGCGCCTTGGGTGTCGTCTGGGTCTTGCCCGCATACGTGGCCTTGCCCCAGCCGGTGTGCACCTCCTCATTGAGGTACATCACCACCGAGCCGTCCGACACCTTCTTCTCCACGGTTGCCGTCCCCGTCGCATGGCTCCAGCCCCAGGCGGTCGTGCCGCTCGCCTTCGCCACGAAGTCGCTGTCGTAGGTGAACGTGCCCTCGCCCGTGTCGGCGTCCGCCGCGGCGGAGAGCGTGATCTTGAACAGCTGGTTGATCACCGCACCGCCGGACTCGACGTGCGTCTTGATCTGCCAACCGCCGGCCAGCCCGTCGCACTTGGTGCCCGTCCAGGTGCCGCCCGGGACGACCCGGTCCACGGTCCAGTCGGTGCCGCCGGTGGTCGCTGCCAACGTGACCTTGGCGATCCCCCGCCGCGACGTGGCGGTGAGCGCGATGGTCGCCTGTGCGTTCTGCTTGCTGGGCGCCTTGTAGGCGAGCATGCCAGGCGTGGCGGCCAGCACCTCCGGCGTGATCGACTCGCCGCCGGACAGGACGGCCTCGAGCTTGGACTTCACCGACCCTCCGTCGGCGCGGCTCCGCACGTCCACCGGGATCTGCGTCGTGGAGCCGGGGTCCACCCTGCCCGGCTCCTTCGCCTCGATCTTCACGCACTTGCCGTCACGCCATTCCAGCTCGGACAGGCGCAGGATCGTCATGCCCATCTGCAACGCGGCCGTGAGCCCGTCCTCCGCGAGGTCGACGTCGCTCGGCCGCGTGTCCTGGGAGTGCCGGATCTCGTGAAAGTTCGAGGGAACGCCTTGGGCGGCGCTGTCGGTGTACGTGAACGTCTGCCCGGTCTCGACGTAGACATTGCGCCCGCCCCCGACCCGGCGCGCCGCCTGGACCGCGTCGATCCCGGCGCCGACGATCCGCGCGTCATCGTCGACCCTGGCCGCCACCGTCGCCGTGAGGTCCTGGCTGACCCCGCTCCCACCGGACGCCGATCCGAGCGTGACGGTCACCGTGAACGTGACAAGGCCGTCGGCGTCGGGGCAGCGCTGGCCCTTGACCTTCGCGCCAACCTTGGTCGATCCGCTCACCCCATTCCTGGTCGTCTCGGATTCGATTCCCAGCCCGAACACGGTCGAGCCGTCCTTCTGCCGACCGATCTCCAGCGAGACGGTGGATCCTTCGACATCGCCAGTCCCGCCGACAACCGCGCCCGCCTGGATCCCGCCGGTCAGGAGGCTGTCCATCCCGCCGGCGAACCCGGCCATGAAGGTCGCGCCGGCGGCGAGGCCCTCGCCCGACGTCATCGAGCCGCCCTCCGCGGCCGGCGCCACGACGCCGGCGTCCAGCCGGCCCGTGCTGGCAAGCGCCGCCGAGATGGGCGCGCCGGCAGCCTTGTCCGCGTCGATGCCGGCGAGGCCCGGCGCGTTGAGCCCGGCCGCCTTCTGCAGGTCAGCAATGGCGGCGTCGAGCGCTGCTGCCTCGTTGGCTGCAACGACGTCGTACAGCACGGTGACGCCCGGCTCCAGGCCCGCCAGCATCTGCAGGGCGGCTACGCCGGCTGCGGCGGGCACACCCGCGACATCGAACACCGGGATGGGAC
>JBAXFC010000512.1:0-2912 GCA_037140135.1 Chloroflexota bacterium | reverse complement strand
CCGGCCGGTGCTGCCTACCAGCTCTGGTACGCGGACGCCCAGGGCGTGCACGGTCTCCAGGCGGTCGCCTACGACGGGATTGGTGCCTTCATCGCACCGCTGGGCGTGGACCTGGCCGCAGGAACGGCGGTCATGGTCACGCTCGAGCCGGCGGGCGGTGCCACCGGCGAGCCGGGACCCCAGGCGGTCTTCGGCGCGCTTTGAGCCCGGCCGGCGTGGCCGATCATCCGGGCCAGGGGGCCGATCATCCGGGCCCACCCGCCGATGGGGCCTACCCGCCGATGATCCGGCAGACCGTGTCGCCCCAGTAGGCCACGCCCTCGAACCAGAGCACCGCGAAGCCTGCCGCCAGGCCTGCCACGGCGGCGATCCGGAGCACCCGGGCGCCCGCGGCCCCGAACGCCTGGACGGTCGTCCCGGGCGTCGGCCCGGGACGGAGCCACATCGAGCGCATGGTGGGCACGTTGGCAGGGGCGAAGAACAGGCCCAGCCAGAGCCCGGTGATCAGGCCGCCGATGTGGGCCCAGTTGTCGATGCCACCCATCGTGAAGCCCAGGATCAGGTTCAGGATGATCAGGCCGACGAGCTGGCCCATGAACGCACGAGCGCCCCGGTCGAGCATCGGGCGGTGCACGAACTGGACCGCCACCAGCAGGCCGAACAGGCCGAAGATCGCGCCTGACGCGCCAACCGCGAGCAGGCTGTCGCAGCCGGTGCCGAAGGCGAACGAGCCGAGGGAGCCGCCCAGCGCCGTCACGAGGTAGAACACGAGGAACAGCCCCCGGCCGTAGAGCCGTTCCACGAAGGGCCCGACCAGGTACAGCGCGTACATGTTGAACACGAGATGGAGCGGGTTGGCCATCAGGGGCGCATGGACGAGGGTCACGGTCCACAGCCGCCAGACCTCGCCTTGCGCGACCGCGATCTTGTCGAGCTGGAGGATCGAGAACAGGTCCACGACGTCCGTGGGCAGGAAATCCGCGAGCAGCGATACCGCGACCGTCACCCCGATGACCGCGAGCGCGAACGAGAAGCCCGCATCACCCCGGGCACGGGCGAAGTACCGGCCGGACGCGCTCTTGTCGCCAAGCTCCTTGGACAGCCAGCCCATCCGGGACGCGATCTCGGGCTTGTCCTCGCGCGGGGCGCGCCGGTCCGCCTCCTTGTAGGCCGCCAGGGCGCCCCGCAGGTCGCCGCCGCGCACGCGGGCCGCAGCCACGTTCCGCCAGGCCGCATACGTGAACGGGTTCTCGGCGATCTGGGTGGCGGCCTCCCATTCGGAGAGCGCCGCCGCCTCGTCATCGAGACGGTGGAGCGCCTCGCCCAGGCCGATCATGGCGGCCGCGGTCAGCCCCGGATCGTCCACCCCGACGACACGCTGGTAGAGGTGCGCCGCCTCGAGGAAGTCCGCGCTCGCCATGAGCGCGGCGGCGTGGTCGAGGGCGGCGGCCGCCCGGTCGCGGGGCAGCGGACCCGCGTGGCCCATGGCGCCCTGGTAGTCGAAGGGAGAATGGTCGGTCACGCTCGCGAGGGTACCCGAGGCGGCCGCTGCGGGCCCGGGCCACGCCCTCCGGCCGGCCGCGTAGACTGCAGCGCATGTGCGGACGGTTCACCCAGCAGCGCCCCACCTCCGAGCTGGCGGCCATCTTCGAGGCTGAGGATCTCGCCACGGACCCCGGCGGGCGGTTCAACGTCGCACCCACCACGACAGGCGCGGTGGTGGTGGCCCGGGAGGACCGTCGGGCCGTCGTGCGCTACCGGTGGGGCCTCGTCCCGTCCTGGGCCGCAGACGCCAAGGGCGGCTCGAAGGCGTTCAACGCCCGTGCCGAGACCCTCGCCACGAGCCCGCTCTTCCGCGACGCCTACCGCAAGCGGCGCTGCCTCGTCCCGGTTGACGGCTTCTTCGAGTGGCGCAAGGAGGGTGCAGCGCGCCACCCGATGCGGATCATCGATCCATCGGGGATGCCGCTCGCCCTGGCCGGCCTCTGGACCGGACGCAGGAACGAGGCCACCGGCGAGTGGGACCGGACGTTCACGATCGTCACCACCAGGCCCAACGCGTTCATGGCGCCGATCCACGACCGGATGCCGGTCATCGTTCCCCCGGACGCCTGGGCGGCCTGGCTCGACCCCCTCCCCCGGGACCCCGGCGAGCTGCGTGCGCTGCTCGAACCGCGCGAGGACATCGACCTCGATGCGTACGAGGTCTCGACGCTGGTCAACAACGTCCGCAACAACGGCCCGGAACTGCTCCTGCCGGCCGGCCGGCCGCTGCCCGATCCCGATCCCGAACCCGGCCCGGCCACCGGCTGAGACAGGCCCGGACACGGGCTGAGACCGGCCCCCATGGGCAGCCCCCACCGGCAGGCTCGCGAGCGGTCAGCCCTCGTCGTCGGAAGCGGGCTCCCAGCCGGCCGTCCCGGTGGCTACGGCGAAGGCCTCGGCCGGCGTGCGGCCGGCGTCGATCGAGGCGGCGTACGCCCCCACCAGGGCCGCGAACTCGCCGTCATCATCCACATCGGGCGCCACCAGCACCGTCGCCTCGGCGGGGACCCCGCCCGGCACGGGCCTCCTGCCGGCCAGCAGCAGGACGAGGTGCGCCCCACTGAACGAGGCGGCATCGACAACCGCCGGGAGCACGTCCGCCGGGGAGTCGTCGGTGACGACCAGCACGGAGAAGCTCTCCACGTAGCGCAGGCCGAGCTCGACGTCCCCGGCCTGGAGTCGCGGCGCGGTGGCGGTTGCGGCAGCCGGTGGATCAACCGGATCGTGGAAGCCATCGATCGTCGCGTCGTCGTCCGCAAGCGGCACGGGCTCCAGCAAGGGGGTCGCCCTGGCCGGGTCCCGCAGGGCGGCCGCATGGCCCACGCCGGCCTTCGAGAGCGCGATGACCAGGCGGTCCCCCATGGGGT
>JBAXFC010000511.1:0-2918 GCA_037140135.1 Chloroflexota bacterium | reverse complement strand
GGCTGATGCTGCTCCATCGACGCCGGGGGCATCTCCAGGAACCGGATGATGTGGTACGGGAAGAAGAACGTGGACTCGCGGCTGTCGATGAAGATCGGCTTCTTGCCGTCGATCTGGCGCACGTTCGTGCAGACGAGACCGGCGTCCGCCGGCGAGGGCAGATCGAAGAGGTCCGCGAGCAGCGGCTGCTCGTTGGCCATGTGGATGACGACGTTGCGGATCACGGGTGGATGCTCCCCGACGACGGCGCTGCCGTCACCTCCCCGAAGGTGCCATCCGGGTCGCCCCGGCGGCGCTCACGGGTGGTAGAGATCGACGACCAGGCGGACCCGGCCGCCGGAGACCCAGATGCCGATGCCGGCCCGGTCGTATTCGGCATTCATGAGGTTGACGTAGTGGCCGCCGTTGTAGGGCTTCTCGCTCTGGAAGAAGAGGTGGGAGCCCAGGACCGCCGAGAACGGGTTGCCGGAACGACAGCCCAGGTTCTCGCCCCAGCGGTAGCTGGTGAAGCCGGCCCGTCGCAGCCGGTCCGCAGGCGTGCCGCCGATGAAGTGGTTGCAGATGCCACGGGTCGCGAGCAGCTTCGCATACGGCCGCGAGACGGTGTTGCTGATCGCCTGCGAGAGGACGAGCGGCGCCACGTTGCGGCCGCCCGGCGACGAGCAGTTGCCGCCCGACGTCACCCAGCCGCCGGTCCGCGTGCAGTTCATGAGCCGCAGGTAGTAGCTCTCCACCGCGGTCCAGGATCCGCTCACGGCGCCGCTGCCGCCGCCATGGCGGATCGGCTTCGTGGTCCCGCCCGAGCCGTGGGTCGCAGGTGGCTTCGGAGCCGCCGGCGCGGGCTTGGGCTTTGCGACGACCGTGAACGCGCCGGTGATCGAGCGGCCGGTGGCGGCGCCTGCGCGCGAGACGGCGGCCGGCCCGACCGTGACCACGACCTTCGCCCCGAACGGCAGCGCGGCCGACGGGGTGAAGATCAGAACCTTCTGCTGCTCTGCCCAGGTGATCTTCCCGGTCACGGGCTTGCCCCCCGCGGTGACCGTCAGCGCGGCAGCCGTCGATGCGCGATCCATGCGCTCGGTGAAGCGGACGGAGATGACCGAGCCGCGGTCGATGGACGCCTGTCCGTCACGCGGACGGAACCTTACGACACCCGGCGCCCCGGTCGTGTCGATGGTCAGGGCGGGCGTCTCGGAGAACGCCGTGCCGTCCGCGTCCGTGAGGCCGGCCAGTGTGATGCTGTAGGAGGACTTCGGGGCGAGAGCGGCCGACGGGGTGAACACGTAGGTGCCGGCCTTGTCACCCGCTGTCAGCGTGCCCTTGACGGCGGGCGTCACCCGGAGCGCGGCCAGGAGGGCCGTGAGGGCGACCGGCCGGTCGAGGGTGATCCGGATGGCGGCATCGAGCCGCGCCTTGCCGCCGGACAGGCTGGTCGCCTCGATGGTGGCCCGGCCGGCTGCGCTGGTCATCACGACGGCGCGCAGTCCGCCCGCGAGGCTGCCCCCGTCCGTCGAACGCGCCGCCGCGTCCACGCTCACCGCGTACAGCGTGTCAGGCAGCCATCGTTCGACCGGGGCGATGGTCAGGGTTCGCGCGTCGGGCGACCAGCCGAAGGTGACCGCCACCTCGGGCGTGATCCGCAGGGCGGCGGCGACCGATGCCGGATCCATGGGCTCATCGAAGGCGATCGTGATGGGCGCCGTGAGCGGGTGGCCGGTGGTGACGGTGTTCAGCAGCTCGGCCGCAACCGGCGTTGGAGCCGGGGCCGGCGGGAGCGCAGCGCTCTTCGCCGGGGGCATGCTCGCGACGATGACCACGGCGATCACCGCAGCCGCCGCAACTCCAGCAGCGAGGCGTCCTGCAGCGCCACGGCGGCCAAGACGACCGGCGTAGAACAGCACCAGGACGGGAATCGCCAGCAGGATCGCAGCGAGCTTGCGCAATAGGTTGACCTCTTGCACACCGGTTCCGGGCCCGTCCGCCGCGCCCTGATCACCGGCGAACCATCCGTTTCGGGGGTGCAACGAGACGGACGGTCCGGCCGAGGGTAACACCGGCCCCGCGCATGAGGCAACAACCGGGGGATTGCTCACGCTGCCCGGCCACGCTCCGGGGTTCTGCCGACCCGGGGGATGGCCGGCCCCCGACGCCCCGCCGACGCCAGCGCGCCGGACGCGCGGAAGCGTCCGAACACGTCCACGACCAGGCCGAACCCCTCGAGTCTCGTCAGCGATCCGAGCACTGCGGCGGGTGCAACGCCGGTTGCCAGGACCAGCTCGTCGAGGGATGTGGCACCCCGCGCAAGGACGCTCGCAACAGCCGACTCGACGGCGGTCAACGTCTCGGGCAGCCGGTCGCCCACCACCTCGCCGGACGTCAAGGCCGGGTCCCCGTCGAGGCCGAGGTCCTCGAGCAGTTCGGGGATCCCCACAACGACCCTGGCCTCCGGGCCGGCTTCGCGCAGGAATGCCAGCGAACCAGCCACCGAGGGGTCCTCGGGGCGTCCCGGGACGAGGTAGAGCGACCTCCCCTGCTCCAGCGCCCAGGCGGCGGTCGTCAGCGCGCCGCTCCGTGCCCCCGCCTCGACAACGATCGTCGCATCGGACAACCCGCTGATGATCCGGTTGCGGCGCGGGAACGTTCCGCGCGACGGCACCGTTTCCGGGGAGAACTCGCTCACGACGGCGCCCCCGCCACGCACGATCGCACGCACCAGCCCCCGATGGGCCGCCGGATACAGCCGCTCGTGCCCGCCCCCGATCACCGCGACCGTGGGGAAGCCCGCGCGAACTGCTGCCTCGTGAGCCGCCGCGTCGATGCCCATCGCCAGCCCCGACACGACGACGGCCCCGCGCGTGCCAACCGCCTCCGCGATCCGTCCTGCCAGCGCCCTGCCCATCCCCGTCGGTCGGCGCGTG
>JBAXFC010000510.1:0-2919 GCA_037140135.1 Chloroflexota bacterium | reverse complement strand
CGGCACGGCGGTGTAGATGTAGCGCCCGATGAACCCGCTGCCGACGACCACCGCCATGATCAGCGTCAGGACCGCGGCGAGGCCGTTGAAGCTCCAGGCGGTGTGCAGGAGGACGAGGTACGGCCCCACGATGCCAGTGAAGATGTGGAAGCGGAGCCACGAGCGCATCGTGCCGCGCGGCCGGTGCAGGGCACGCTTGCGCAGGGAGTAGAGCGTCTCGGTCATCACCATCAGCAGGAACCCCAGGATGCCGAGCGAGTGGCCCACCAGGTCCTTGGCGGCCGGGATGCCCACCGTCAGCACGTACAGGCCGTAGACCACCGTCACCGCGATGACGACCACGAGTGCGATCAGGAGCTCGCTATACCGCGGCATCGACAGCCGTTCCCTCTGCGAGCGCCGTGATGGCCTGGGCGATCTCGGTGGGGTGCTCGATCAGCCGGTCCCGGATTGCACGGATGTCCACCTTGTCGCGAACAAGCCGCTGGAGCGGTCGCGACAGGGTCTGGTCGCCCATGACCACGGCCCCCACGATCCGGTCCTCGCCGACGACGAGGCGGATGTGGTTCGCGCCCGAGTCGGCGACGACGGCGAACGCGTCGAGCTGCTCGCGCCAGGACTCGCTGTCGCCGCGCGAGAGCGTGACGAGGTCGCCCTCCCGACCGCCGGTGCCCACGGCGCCGATGAGCGTGGTGGTGATGCCGCCGATCTTGGTCACGTTGAACGGGGCGGGCCGGCGATAGGGCTCGCTGCGGCCGGCCATGGTGGACCCGGCCGCCTTGCCGTGCTCCATCGCCACGCCCCACAGCGCGTCGATGGTTCGCTTTCCTGTTGCCGGGTCCAGGACCTCGGCAGCGTCGCCCGCCGCGAAGATGTCCGGGTCGCTGGTGCTGAAGTCCGGGTTGACCCAGATGCCCTTGCCGGTCTCGAGGCCGGCGGCCTTCGCAAGCTCAAGGCGCGGCTGGGTGCCGATGGCGACGGCGAGGATCTCGCACTCGATCAGCGTGCCGGTCTGCGTCCGGATCCCCGAGACGCGGCCCTTGGCGCCGATGATCTCGGCCATCTCCGAGTTGCGGTGGAGCTTGATGCCGTCATGCTCGAGGCGCGCCTCGACCAGCGCGGACTCGCCCGGCGCGAGGACGCTCGGCCAGTAGCGGTCGCCCCGCATGAGGTAGTTGGTCTTGACGTTGTTCGCGGCCAGCCCTTCGGCGAGCTCGATCGCGGTGATGCCACCGCCCACGACGCAGCCTCGCCGCGCTGAGCGGGCCTGGCGCAGGAGGCGGCGGGTGTCGTCGAGGCTGTCGAGCGTGACCACGCCCTCGAGGTCGATGCCGGCGATTGTGGGGCGGACGGCCTTCGCGCCCACGGCGAGCAGGAGGCGGTCGTAGCGGAGGGCCTCACCGCGGGCGAGCGTGAGGCGGTGGGCGCGCGGGTCGATGTCGTTGACCGTGTCCACGATGCGGCGGATCCGGAGCGTGCGGTACTCCTCGTCGGGGCGGCAGAAGAGGCGCTTCTCGGGAATCGAGCCCGTGAGGACGTACGCAAGGCCCGGGCGGGAGTAGAAGGGGTGGTCCTCGCCGCCCACGACGCGGATGTCGGCGTCGTTGTCCAGGCGGCGGATCGTCTCCGCGGCGGCGAAGCCCGCGGGTCCGTTGCCCACGATGACGTGGCGTACCCCCACGTCAGCCCGCTCCGAGGACCGAGACCGCGGTGAACACTTCCGACACCTCGAAGTGGAGCGTTCCGCGGGGACAGCGGGCGACGCACTCGCCGCAGGTGAGACAGTTGTCGTTGGACACCGGGGTGCCCTTGCGGACGCGCGCCCGGATATCGATGCCCTGCGGGCAGTTGAAGGTGCAGATGCCGCACTCGACGCAGCGCTCGCGCTCCGCCACCACGACGGCTGAGACGAGGGCGCGCCGCTTCTGCTTGTCGCGGGTGAGGAGTCCGACCGGAAGGCTCGTGAACATGCACGGAGTGTCCCAGACTGCACCTCCGGCCACGGTGACCCGTTGGTTCGGGTCGGGTACCACCAACAGTCCTGTGTGCTCCGGGCACCTGTGGGGCCCGCAAGGCCATCAGTCGCCGCCGCCGCCCTTGGGATGACACTTCACGCAGGTCGTGAGGGTGAACCCGGAGATGCCACTGTGACGCTGGCTCATGGAGCTGTTGGAGTGGCACCGCGAGCAGGTGTAGGAGCCCCAGGTGGAGGGGTGGCACCGGCTGCAGACGCCCCCGGCGCCGCCGTGCCGCATCGGGAAGCTGTGCGCCGCACTCCAGGTTGCCGGCCTCCAGGCGCTGGTGGAGTGGCAGGAGCCGCAGGCGCTGCCGGTGAAGCCATTGTGGCTGGCGGGCTTGGTGTGGCAGCCGGCGCAGGCCGTGGGCGTGCCCTTGAACACCCCGCCGACGTGGCACTTCGAGCAGAGAGCGCCCTTGTGGGCGCCGGTGAGCTTGAACGCCGTCCGGGAGTGGTCGAAGGAGGCGGGCTTCCAGGCACGCGTGGAGTGACAGGTGGAGCAGGCGCCGCCGAACGCCGCCCCGTGGGAGGCGGGCTTCGTGTGGCAGGACGCGCAGTCGGTGGGCGTGCCTTTGAACACGCCGCCGACGTGGCACCTTGCGCACGCGATCCCGATATGGGCCCCGGTGAGCGGGAACCGCGACAGGGAGTGGTCGAACCGGGCCCCGGCCCACGAGGTGGTGGAGTGGCAGGCGGCGCAGTCCTTGCCGAACGACCCGTTGTGCTTGTCGTTGGCGGCATGACACGCGTAGCAGGTGGTGGGCGTGCCGGCGAAGCGGTTGTTGGGATGGCAGGCGGCGCAGGACGGCTTGGCATGGCCGCCACGCAGCGCGAACCCGGTCTTCGCGTGGTCGAACGTCCAGTCCGACCAGGTCGTCACCTTGTGGCACCAGGCGCAGTCG
>JBAXFC010000509.1:0-2922 GCA_037140135.1 Chloroflexota bacterium | reverse complement strand
GGCCGTCGCGGGGCTGATCCTGGTCGGCGATGGGACGGCGTTCCTGCTTGTCCGGCTCGCGGGGATCGCGTCGGCGGCGGTTGTGATGCCGGTCTCCCTGGCGCTCGCGGCGACGTCGTACAGCGGGGCGGCGCGGGCCACGGCGATCGGCATCGCGTATGCCGGCTACGGCCTGGGCCAGGCGCTTTCGCCCATGCTGGTCTCGCTGATCCCGGGGTTCCCGCAGCCGGCGTTCATCGGGTCGATCATCGCGTGCTCGATTGCGCTGTACGTGGTCCGCGGGCGGATCCCGGACCTCCAGCACCCGTCGCGCGCCGAGCGGCCGTACGTCCTCGGCACGGCGTTCTGGGCGGGGGCCGTGATGCTGCTCACGACGGCGGTCCTCTGGGTGGGTGGCGGCTGGGACAACCCGGAGCGCCTCGGCTTCATCGCCGTCGGTCTCGTGCTCCTGGTCGCCTTCTTCCTCTGGGAGCGCCGACGTCGCCACCTCGGGCCGGGGGCGGTCAAGATCGACCGGCGCCCGGTCACGATCGCCCTGTTCGTGGGCGTCGTGATCGCCCTTGCCCAGACCGTGCCGATGGTGCTGCTGCCGGTCTACTTCAACGTGGTGCTGAAGTATGGATCGGTCTTCGGCGTGGTCGCGATCGCGCCGCTGTTTGCGGCGCTGGTCCTGGCCGGGCCGATCGCGGGCTACCTCCTCGCGCGATTTCAGCCACGGCAGCTGATCGCCGGCGGCGTGCTCTTCATCGGCCTCGGCGACCTCGCGACGGCAGCCCTGCTCGGGCCGAGCACCTGGTATGCCGCCTTCATCATCCCGCTGATCCTCGTGGGCGGCGGCTTCGTGGTCGCCACGACCGTGCGCACGGCGATCATCTTCGCGAGCGTTCCGCGCGGCCTGCCGGCGACTGCGGGGGCGCTGAACGAGGCCTCGATCGAGGTGGGGACGCGCTTCGGGACGGTGGTGGTCACAGCCCTCCTCGCCGAGGTCGCGGTGGCGAGCCTCATCTCGTCGATGGCGGGCCAGGCACAGGGCAGGATCGACACGTCGGTGGCGACGTTCCGGGAGCTGTTGACTGCGCTCGGGATGTCCTCGATGTCCGGGCTTGCCGCCTCCGTGTCGCCGGCCGACATGGCCGCCTACCGCGACGCGTACCTGGCCGGCGTGCAGCTCGCGTTCGCGGCCGGTGGGGTGCTCGCCCTGCTCGGGGCGGCCGTGGTCTGGTTCTCGCTCGGCCGGCGGAACCCGCTCGGGACCGTGTACGAGCATCGCGAGGAGCGCGAGGCGGGGGCGGCGCCAGGCCGATGACCGGCTCTGCGCCGAGCCTGCGGGTCGAGCGCGTGGGGGCCGCGGCCGAGATCGCGGTCCTGGTGCTGGATCGCCCTGGCGTTCTCAACGCCATCGACAACGAGCTCCTCGGGCGGCTCCTGGTCGCACTGGCCGATCTTGGCGCCGACCGGTCCCTGCGGTCCGCGGTGATCACCGGCTCCGACGTGGCGTTCTGCTCCGGGATGGATCTCCGGGAGCGCGCCGGCTTCTCGGACGACGACCTGCGGGCCCAACGAGTTGGCATCACCACGCTGATGGCCGCGCTCAACGAGCTGCCCATCGCGACGATCGCGGCCGTCGAGGGTCCGGCGTTCGCCGGCGGCTTCGAGCTGGCGCTGGCGTGCGACCTTGTCGTGGCCTCGTCCTCCGCGGTCTTCGCGCTGCCGGAGGTGCGGGTGGGGATCTTCCCGGGCGGCGGCGCGACGCAGACGCTCACGGCGCTCGTGGGGCCGGCGCGGACGCGCGACGTGATCCTCACCGGCCGGCGGTTGAGCGCCGAGGAGGCGGAGGGGTGGGGGATCGTGGCGCGGGTGGTCCCGCCCGGCGAGGCGCTCGCGGCGGCCGTGGAGCTGGCCTTGGTCATCGCGGAAGGGGCGCCGCTGGGCATCCGCGGCGCGAAGGCGGCGATCCGCGCCGCCCACCGCTCCCTGGCGGACGGGTTCGCGTACGAGGACGCCCTCTACGAGCAGGTGCTGGTCTCCGACGACCGCCGCGAGGGGTTCCAGGCCTTCGTCGAGAAGCGGCCGCCGAAGTTCACGGGTCGCTGATCACCAGCCGGGGACGGCGCCGCGGAGTCCCCGGGGCGTACCGTCGAGCACGCGCGTCGACCTCCCGTTGACATCGACCCAGACGATCGCCGGGCCTGGCCACGGTGCGGTTGCGTCCCGGAGCGCCGCCACTGCGGCCTTGGCTGACGCGGGGTAGGCGGCGGCGAACGTGGCCGGGAGCATGCGCACGAGATCGTGGTTTGCCCCGCAGGACCGCAGCAGGAGGAGTCGGCTTGCCGCCGGTTCGTCGGGCCGGTCCTGCCACGGCCAGCCGGTCGCCGACGGAAGCGCGTCAGCCTTCTCCTGAGCGTGTCGAAGTTGTGCCTCAACGGCTCCCATGCGGCTGTGCCCCTCGCCCGCAACGAGGTCGCCGGTCAACCGGTCCTGGAGCACCAGGTCGATCACTCCTCGCACCGGCCGCCAGACGGGGACCTCGAGTCGTGGGATCCAGCGGGACGCCAGGATGCCGAGGAGGGCCTCGATCATCAGGACCTGGAGGTGGTCGCGGAGCCTGGGGCCGATCGTGGGGAACAGCTTGAACGACACGTGGAAGCCGAGCGCCGTCGCCACGGCCACCAGGGCGTCCTGGCTGAGCGATCCGGTCCCCGACAGCACGCGCGACAGGTGCCCGACATCGATGCCGGAGCCTGCCGCGATGGACCGCAGGGACAGGTCGGTCTCCCCGCGTGCCCGGCTGAGCTCCGCGGCGACCGCCGCCCGCTGTGCGTGCTGCCGCTCGCGGATCGCCCGCTGGAGCGCTGTCTCGCCCATGTGCCTAATCCTCCGTCGCCTGGCTGTTGCTGCCAAGTCAACGGGAACGGCCTTATC
>JBAXFC010000508.1:0-2944 GCA_037140135.1 Chloroflexota bacterium | reverse complement strand
GATCCACGTCAAGTAGCCATCGCGCTCCACGCGCCGCCAGGCCCCGGCGGGGGAGCCGGGGCCTGGCGGCGCGTGGAGCGCGATGGCTACTTGACGTGGATCTCGCCGGCGGGGACGACCAGGCAGTCCGGCAGGCCCCGAAGGAACGCCTCGGGACCGCCCGGCGTGTAGATCGCCAGGATCCGCAGGGGCTCCCACGTCGTGTTGATCGTGGAGTGGAAGGTGCTGTCCGGGATGTACGCCATGTCGCCGGCCTTGAGGTGGCGGACGACCGGGTTGCCGTCGGCATCCTCGACCATCTGGTCGCCCTCGCCGGACATGAAGTAGAGGATCTCGTCCGAGCCCGGATGGTTGTGGCGTGCGTGGCCCTTGCCGGGCTCGAGGATGACGACGCCGGTGGTGAACCGGTCGCAGCCGGTGGTCCGGATCTCGCTCATCCACTTGATCGCCCCCCAGTCGAAGACCTGGGTCTCGACGTCGTCGGGGGTGATGAACCGCAGATCGCCAGCCATGAGCGCTCCTCAAGCTTTGCCCTACCGATTGGTATATGGCCATAATCGATCATCGATGCGACCCTCGCACGGCGATCGCGCACGCCGCCTCCAGGGCCATGAGGGCGCGGAATCGGGCTTGACGTAGGCCCCGATACGTTCCTACCATCGCTAATCGATTATCGAAGGTCCCCGCCCGCCACCTGTTCGCCACCGGATCGCGACATCGCAACCTGGGAGTGCACCCTTGCCGAAGGCGCTCGTCGACTTCCTGACGGTCCTGCTCAACGGCGTCACGCTTGCCGCCCTGTACTTCATCGTCGCCAGCGGATTCACGCTGATCTTCGGCCTGATGCGCACCACCAACATGGCGCACGGGTCGCTCTACATGCTGGGCGCCTACGTCGGCGTGAGCGCCTATGACGCGACGGGGAACTGGTTCGCGGCGCTGGTCATCGGCTTCGGGGCCGTGGCCCTCATCGGCGTGGTGATCCACCTCGGCCTGCTCTCGCGCATGGCCGGCCAGGACCTCCGCCAGGCATTGGTCACGATCGGCCTCTCGATCATCATCGCGGACCTGCTGCTCGCGAAGTACGGCGGCCTGACCTACCAGATCGAGCCACCCTCGTTCGCGACGGGATCGGTCTCGATCCCGTTCGTGGTCAACGGCACCTACTCGGCCTACCGCCTGTTCATGGTGGTTGCCGCCGCGGCGGTCTACGGAGCCCTCTGGCTGGTCCTCAACCGGACGCGGATCGGCTGGTACATCCGGGCCGGCATCGATGACCGGGACATGCTCTCGGCCCTCGGCGTCAACGTGTCGCGCGTGTTCCTGTTCGTGTTCGCGCTCGGCGCCGGCCTCGCCGGCCTGTCGGGCGTCATCGGGGCAACTGCGCTCTCGATCTCGCCCAGCGAGGATGGGCGGTACCTGCTCAGCTCGCTCGTGGTCGTCATCGTGGGCGGCATGGGCAGCCTTGGCGGCGCGGTGATCGGAGCCCTGATCATCGGCCTCTCGGAGCAGATCGGCCTCTTCTATGCCCCCACCTACTCGATCTTCATCACCTTCGTGATCATGGTGGCGGTCCTCGCGATCCGCCCGCAGGGCCTCCTCGGGCGGCCGGCATGACCTGGGTCCGCAGCCGCCAGGGCATGGCGACCCTGGTCGTCCTGGTCATCCTGGTCCTCTATCCGCAGGTGATGCCCCGCTTCTGGGTGCTCTCGATCGCCTCCAACGCGATGATCCTCGGCATCGCCGCCCTGAGCCTGGTGTTCATGGCCGGCTACGGTGGCATGACCTCCCTCGCCCAGGCTGCCCTCGCGGGGTTCGCCGCCTACATGGTGGCCCTGCTGAGCCTCGTGCCAAGCACCAACGCCACCGGGTCCGCCCTCGGCGCCGGCCTGCCGGCCATCCCGTCGGCGCTGATCGCCATCGTGCTGGCCACCGCACTCGGGGCCCTGTTCGGCGCCATCTCGTCGCGCTCCTACGGCATCTACTTCCTGATGCTGACGCTGGCGCTCGCCGTGGGCTTCTACTACATCGTCCTGCAGAACTACGACATCTTCGGCGGCCATATCGGCTTCGCCGGCATCGAGGGTCCAACCGGCCAGCCGCGCGAGGATCCGCCGGTCTTCTACTACCTGGTCCTCGCCACCGCGGCGTCCGTCTACCTGGGCTTGCGGTACCTCGTCAGATCCCAGCTCGGTTTGACGTTCCAGGGCGTGCGGGACAATCCGCGCCGCATGGCCGCGCTCGGCTATCGCGTCGGCGCCCACCGCGTCGCGCTGTTCGCCATCGGCGGCTTCGTGGCCGGCATCTCCGGGGTCCTCGGCGCCTGGTATCGCGGCAACATCTCGCCCGGCATCGTGGACCTCAACCGGACCATCGAGGTCCTGATCGTCGCGGTCATCGGCGGCCTGGGCTACCCGATCGGCGCGTTCGTGGGCGCCATCATCTACACCCTGATCAAGGTGTTCGCCAGCAGTCTCACGATCGGAGGCTTCCGGTTCGACGAGCGGTTCAACACCCTGATCGGCCTCGGCTTCGTCGTCATCGTCCTGGTCGCCCCCAACGGCGTCGTCGGCCTGGCCGACCGCGCCTGGCAGGCGATGACACACCGCTCCGGGGCCCGGCGACGTGCCGTGGATCCGCTGGCGGCGGAGGCAGGCCTGGTGCCCGCCCCTGCCCTCGTGAGCGAAACCCAAGACGCCCCGGCCGCGGCCGCGGGCGACGACATCCCCTCGGCCAGCTAGAGCGCAGGAGGAGGAACTCGAACAGACCGGCAGGAGGTCGCGTGGAGCCGCACTCCCCCTATGTGCGGCCATCGCAGTGAGGAGGACTGATGTTCGGAACTAGGACGGGCCGTGGGCTCGTCGCCCTCATGTTCGTCGCGTCGATCGCTGCCGCCGGGTGCGGTGGCTCGAGCGGCGGCGACACGGTCATCAAGATCGGCGGG
>JBAXFC010000507.1:0-2958 GCA_037140135.1 Chloroflexota bacterium | reverse complement strand
CTGGAGACCACGGTCGAGGCGTCGATCGGGTCCGTCTCGGTGAGGACGTTGCCGAGCTGGTCGTGCGAGGTGGTCGTGACGAGCGTGGGGATCGACGTGTCGCCGACAGCCGTCTCGGACTCGAGCTCGCCGAGCTGGTTGTAGGCGCTGCTGGTGATGCCTCCATCCGGATCGGTCTGCGTGGTGACGAGGCCGGCGTCAGGGGTTGCACCCTCGTCGAACGTGAATGTCGTGGTCACGTTCCGGTCGGCCGTCGAGGCCTCCCCGGCAAGGTAGTTCCGGATCGTCGCGGTCTCGTTGCCCGGTCCTGTGGCGGAGCCGGCGTCGTACACGTGCCTCGTGACCCGGCCGGCGGGATCGGTCTCGGTCTCGAGCTGCTCGTGCGCGTTGTACCCGTACGTGGTGACGAGGTTGGTGGACGCGTCGTGGGTGCCGAAACCAGTGCAGCCCGAGGCGTAGACCGGCATCGCGTCGAGCGTGCTCGTGCAGTTGACGTCAACCGAGGTGAGGTGTCCGCCCGTGTAGCCGTACGTGGTCACCAGCTGGTCGGGCGTGGTCGCGCTGTTGGCCACGCCGGTGGCCTCCCAGACCGACTGGACATCGTTGGTGACGCTGTCGTAGGTGGTCTTGGTGATGCGGGAGGTACCTGCATCGATCGGGTCCACCTGGGTCGTCACGTTGCCGTGCGCGTCGTACACCCAGGTGGAGATCGCCGTCCCGCCGCCGCTTGGCGTGCTGCTCGAGGTGGCGTTCCAGGCGAGCGGATCGGCATACGCGAGCGTGGTGGTCACGCCCTCCGGGCGCGCGATGGTCGTGGGTCGGCCGCGGGCGTCGAGCGTGTAGGTCGTCACGGCGTACACCTGCACCGGGTGCCCATTGACGGTTGCCATGCCAAGGTTCTTGCTGTAGGTCGTGCCTGATGTGTAGTTGATCCCGTCCAACTCGCGCAGCCCGAGGGCCGGGTCCCCAATGCTGCTCACCTGTCCGGCCGTGTTGTAGCCGAGGGTCCAGGTGATCGTGGCCGTGGTGCCGTCGGCCGCCCGGCGGGCACGCGCGACCTTGTTGAGTGCATTGCCCGTGTAGGTGAAGGTGGAGACGGCGGCCGGAAGTGGGCCGGCACCGTCGGGATCGGGCTCGGTGATCGAGAGCAGGTCGTGGGTGGTCCCGTCGAGCGTGAGGGTCCAGGTGCGCATCGCGGAGTCGCGGACCGTCACCTGGGTGGTGCCGATGGTGAGCAGCGTCTGCCGGCCGGACGGGTCCGTGGCTGTGACCGACGAGGTGCCCCAGCCCGCGACCGTCAGCGCCTTGCCGAAGCGATTGGCGATCGAGAGCAGGTGGCCTCCCTGGGCCTGCGGCCCGAAGGTGAGGGTGGACTGGTCCTTGGCCGTGATGACGAACGTCGCACCGGTGGCCAGGGTCTCGAAGTGGCCGCCGTATGCGGTACCGCCCGCCGCCGGGAACGCGACCCGTCCACCGTCTGCCCGGTGCCAGATGACCAGGCCGTTCTCGAACGACAGGTACTGCGTGAGGTTCGAGCTCCACCCGTAGCCCAGGACCGAATCGGCGGGCCCGGCCGAGCTGTACGCGAGCTCGAACGCCTGGGGCGGGCCGTACGACGGGATGCTGAAGAAGCTGCGCGAGAGCGTCGCGGCCCCGTTGTGGACGCCGATCCCGAGGTTCCAGCCGCCGCCGAGGTCGTACGGCACTTCGCTGAGGTAGTCCTCCTGCCCGCGCTGCCAGGCGTCGAACGTGAACGCGGACACCGCGCTGTACGCG
Organism: Chloroflexota bacterium; assembly: GCA_037140135.1. Classification (GTDB taxonomy): domain Bacteria; phylum Chloroflexota; class Limnocylindria; order Limnocylindrales; family CSP1-4; genus CAIXZV01. The sequence goes on along the minus strand of JBAXFC010000507.1, from coordinate 1,182 downwards.
GACCAGGACGTCCCGTTGTACACGCGCACGTGCCAGGTGTAGGCCGCGAGATCGGTGAGCACCATCGTGGCAGGGGCAGTCCACGTCGGGGCGGTGCCCGCGGTGTCGCCGCTGTCGAGCGCCGCCGGCCAGGTGGTGCCACCGTCGGTCGAGAGCTGGACCTCGAAGCGCGTCTGCGCGAGGCTGCCGCTGTCGGCGTACGTCCAGGCGAAGGAGCGGTCGGCGGAGAACGCGGTCTTGGGGGCCGCGGTGACCGTCGGGACGTGGTAGGTCATCGTGAGCTTGGGACGGGTGGTACCGCCGTTCTCACTCGAGATGAATCGCTTCCAGTAGGTCGAGTTCTTGCCGATCGTGTCGACCTGGAACCCGTTGTTGGCGTCCGGGGAGAACCCCGCGTACGCGCCTTTGAGCCAGCCCTGGGCGATGGCGGCGACATCCCACGTGCACCAGCTGCCCTCGACGCATGCGGCGGTGGCGGTCGGCGTGCCGTAGACCGGCTGGTTGCTCCACTTGATGCCGTTCTCGGTCCAGGGGCCCGCGACCCGGCGTACGTAGGTGGTCTCCGTCGCGGGGGCGTTGTAGTACTGGTGGTAGGGATAGAGCGCGAGGCTTGCCGAGTCGACGGTGACATTGGTGTAGGCCGACAGGTCCCAGCGCAGGAAGTCGTAGCTTGTGCCCGACGTGCCCGACGGGTCCGTCCCGTTCCACATCTCGTAGTAGTACGGGGAGTCGGGGCGCGCGTAGTTCGCGAAGTTCGAGTTCGTGTAGTTCGACGCGGTGTGGGCGTCGCCGTAGGCGGACGAGCCCGCGTTGTACGTCCATGCCATCGTGGGGTCGACGTAGACCGGGTAGACCGCGGTCTTGAGCCACGCGGCGTCCACGGTCGCTGTCACCGTTCGCCCGTCGGCCCCGAGGGTGAGGGTCACGGCATCGGTGTACCTGCCTCCACCGGCGAGGGCGTCCGGCGTCGAGTCGACGGCGTAGGGATGCGGGATCGAGCCGACGGTGGCGCCGTCGGCAGCGACCATCGCGATCGAGCCGTCGGCCTGCGGGGCGAGGGCCAGGCCAGGCGCGTCCACGACGTAGCCCACCGACGGCACGTCGGGCGCCGCCCGCCAGATGAAGAAGCTGAACCGCACTGACTTCGATGGAGACTCCACCGCTTGGAGGATCATGGAGTCA
>JBAXFC010000506.1:0-2958 GCA_037140135.1 Chloroflexota bacterium | reverse complement strand
ACCGAGAAGTACGGCGAGGCGAAGGTGATCGACCTGCTGCTCGAGCTGCTCCACCGCGGCCACGGGGACCGGATCCTGCTCAGCCACGACGTCTGCCACAACAGCCAGCTCCGCCACTACGAGGGCAACGGGTACACGTACCTGCTGGACACGTTCCTGCCCCGTCTGCGTGATCGCGGGGTCTCGCAGGTGGAGATCGACCAGCTCACGATCGCCAACCCGCGCCGGATTCTCACGATCGGGTAGGGGGCGCAGCGGTGCGCCGGATGAGGATGACGGGGGTGCTGGTCGCGGCGCTGGTCGCGCTGCTGGTGGCCGGGTCGGTTCCTGCGGCGTCCTCGGCGGCCACGCGCTGGTACCCGCGCAAGGGCGCCACCTGGCAGTGGCAGCTCTCCGGGACAGTGAACCTCTCGGTCCGCGCCTCGGTGTATGACCTCGACGTGGACGACACCACCAAGGCCACGGTCGCCGCCCTCCACCGGGCCGGCCGCCATGTCATCTGCTACGTGGACGTCGGCACCTGGGAGTCCTATCGAGCCGATGCCGCGTCCTTCCCGGCCGCCGTGCTGGGCAAGGCCGTGGACGGCTGGCCGGATGAGCGCTGGCTCGACGTCCGGGCGCTGGACACCCTCAGGCCGATCCTCGCCAAGCGGCTCGACACCTGCGCCCGCAAGGGGTTCGACGCGGTGGAGCCGGACTGGCTCAACCACTACGAGGAGGACACCGGCTTCCCGATCACGAAGGCGGACTCGATCCGGTTCGACAAGTGGGTTGCGGCGGCAGCGCATGCGCGCGGCCTGGGCGTCGCCCAGAAGAACGCGCCGGGGCTGGTCACGGCGCTGCGCCCATCGTTCGACTTCGCGATCACCGAGGACTGCTTCGCGTTCCGGGAATGCCCGGCGTACGCGCCGTACATCGCGGCCGGCCGAGCCGTGCTGGACGCGGAGTACACGCTCGCGCCCTCGTCGTACTGTGCTCGCGCGGTGCGCTACGGCGTCTCGGCGATCCGCAAGCACCTCGACCTCGGGGCGTGGGTGCGCACCTGCCCCTGAGGCTGGCGGCGGCGCCGCACGGGCCCCGGCGTTTCTCGCCCTTCCGCGGCCCCTGCGGGGGCTCCGGGTGCCTCGATCGAGCGCGCGGAGGCCGATGCCGGGCGACCTGCATTCACCAGAACGGGAAATGCGAGAAGCGGGCGGCCGGCGGCAGGCGGAACCCGCGCCCCAAGCGGAACCTGCCGCGCCACCCCGGGAATCGAAACGCCGGGCGCCCCGGGAGGGGCGGCCGGCGTTTGCTGAACGCTGAACCCTAGAGGAGCGTCGGGACGACCGAGAGCTCCACGTTGCCCTTGAGGGCCTGTGAGATCGGGCAGCCTTCCTTGGCCGCCTCGGCGAGCTCGGCGAACTTGGCTGCGTCGATGCCCTCGACCTTGCCGTCCACGGTGAGCTCGCTCCTGGTGATCCGCCAGCCGGCGTCGGTCTTGTCGAAGGTGACGACCGAGCGGACCTTGAGCGAGGTGGCCGGCGTGCTGTTGCGCGCCAGCTGGGCCGAGAACGCCATCGAGAAGCAGGAGGCGTGCGCGGACGCGATGAGCTCCTCCGGGCTGGTGCGCCCGTTGTGCTCCTCGGTTCGCGATGCCCAGGTGACGGGCAGGCGCGTGAGCGAGCCGGACGAGACGTAGTTGATCGAGCCGGAGCCTGTGAGCAGGTCGCCGTTCCAGGCCACCTCGGCGAAACGTGTGATTGCCATCGAAACCTCCCAGGGACGCGATACGGGATGGAAGCGGGGCCCGGCCGGGCCGGACCCCAAGGGTGCCACGGATCAGGCCGGGACGGCCTCCGGGGCCGATCCGCCGTCCGTCTCCGGTACGGCAGCCGCCTCGGACGGATCGCCCGCAGGCTTGCGCGTGAGCCGGCTGCGCACGCCGTCAACCAGCGAGTACAGGACCGGGATCACCAGCAGGGTCAGGAACGTGGAGCTGAACAGGCCGCCGATGACGACGGTGCCGAGCTCCGCCGCGATGATCGACCCCTTGGAGAACCCCGCAGCCAGCGGGATCAGGGCGAGGATCGTCGCGATCGCGGTCATCAGGATGGGTCGGACACGGGTGCGGCCACCCTCGATGAGGGCGTCCGTGGTGGACATCCCCTTGGCCCGCAGCCGCTCCACGAGGTCCAGGAGGACGATCGCGTTGGTGACCACGATGCCGATCAGCATCAGGAAGCCGATGAGGGCGCTCACGCCAAGCGGGCGGCCGGTGAAGTAGAGCGCCGGGAAGGCGCCGATGGTCGCCAGCGGCACCGTGAACAGGATGATGAACGGGGTGATGAGCGAGTTGAACGTGAGGACCATGGCCACGTAGACCACGAGGACGGCCACGCCCATCGAGACGAACAGGCCACTGAAGGCCTCGTTCATCTGGGAGGTGACGCCGGCCAGGGTGACGCTCACGCCATCGGGGATCTTGCCCTGTGCGGTGAGCGTGTCGATCTGGGCCTGGACGTCCGTGCTGACCTTGCCGGTGTTGGCGCTGGCGATCTCCGCGGAGATGGAGGCGGCCGGCGACTGGTCCACGCGGGTGATGGAGCCCTGGGCATTGACCTGCTGCACCGTGGCCACGGAGCCCAGGTCAACCTTGACCACCGTCCCCACCTGCAGCTTGGAGAGCTGCTCCACGGATGCGATGCGGGCCGGATCCACCTGGACGAACACATCCGTGGCGTTGCCCTGGCCGTCGATCGTGATTCGGGTGGCAACCGACCCGACGAGCGCGCTGCGGACCTGTTGGGCCACCTGGGCGGCCGTGAGCCCGGACATGATCGCCTCGTTCGGGTCCGGGGTGACCTGGATCTCGGGTGTCCCCTTGGACAGGTCGGACTTGAGGTTGAGCAGCCGGGTGTCGCTCGCGAGGGCGGCCATCACCGCGTCGTTCGCCTCGGCGACCTTGGCCGGATCGCTGCC
>JBAXFC010000505.1:0-2963 GCA_037140135.1 Chloroflexota bacterium | reverse complement strand
GTCATACGGGGATCGTAGCGCCGCGCGGTACCCTGCGCCGATGACCGACCAGCCGACCCCTGCTGCCACCCCCGAGGAGCCGCCCGCTCCCGCCTTCCGGACCCTCGCGATCGACGCCCTCGAGGCCGCCGGGGTCCCGTTCCGCGTCGTCCGCACGGAGATCGCGCGCAGCGCCGAGGAGAGCGCCTCGCTCCAGGGCATCCCGGTCGGGTCGCTCCTGCGCTCGATCCTCGTCCGGCGGGCAGCCGACGACTTCTTCTTCGTCCTCGTGCCGGGCGGCCGGCGCTTCAACTGGCCCAGGCTGCGGGCGCTGCTGGGCACCAACCGCCTCACCCTCCCCACCGAGGAGGAGGCGAAGGCCGAGACCGGGTACGTGCGCGGGGCGATCACACCGTTCGGGGCGCGGCGGCCGTGGCCGGTGATCGCGGACGCCACGATCGTGGATCTCGAGACGGTCGCCATCGGCGGTGGCGCGCGCGGGGTCAACGTGCACCTCTCGCCCGCGGATCTCATCGTGGCGACCGGGGCGCAGGTCGTGGACATCACGGTGCCCGAGGAGCCGGCCGCGGCGCCCGTTCCGGAACCGGAGCCGGCGGTGGTCGCTGAGAGCCCCTCGTCCCCGGAGACCCCCTCGACCGCGGAGGGCGTGGAGACACCCCCGGCCCCGGAGGCCTGAGCGGGAGGCCGATCGGCGGCCGTACCATCAGCCGCATGGAACCCAACCCCGGCCCGCTGGCCGGCATCCGCGTCGCCGACTGCTCGACGGTCCTGGCCGGGCCCTACTGCACGATGCTCCTCGCCGACCTGGGCGCCGACGTGGTCAAGGTCGAGCCGCCCGAGGGCGACGGGACGCGCGGCTGGGGTCCGCCCTGGGTGGGCAGCGAGGCCGACGGCACCCGCACGGCCGCCTACTACCTCGCGATCAACCGCAACAAGCGCTCCATCCGCCTCGACCTCAAGACCCCCGAGGGCAAGGAGGTTCTGCGCCGGCTCATCGCCGGATCGGACGCCTTCATCGAGAACTTCCGGGTCGGCGGGCTGGCCCGCCTCGGGTTCGGCGATGACGTGCTCGCGGCCCTCAACCCGGACCTCGTCCACCTCGCGGTCAGCGGCTACGGACCAGCTGGCCCGGACGCGGAGAAGCCCGGCTACGACTTCGTGATCCAGGCCCAGGGAGGCCTGATGTCGATCACGGGTGCCAGGGATGCCGACGGCGGCTCGCCGACCAAGGTGGGCGTCGCGATCAGCGACGTGGTCACCGGGCTGCTCGCGACGGTGTGCGTGCTCGCGGGGCTGCTGGCGCGGGAGCGCGGCCTGGTCCCCGGCGCGGCGCCGGGCCACGGCGGGCAGCGGATCGACGTGTCGCTGCTGGCCTCGACGCTCGCGGTGCTCGTGAACCAGGCGCAGAACGCCTTCGTCTCGGGCCGGGCTCCCGGCCGGCTGGGCAACGCGCACCCGAACATCGTCCCGTACGAGACCTTCGCGACCGCCGATGGCGAGCTGGCGCTCGCGGTGGGCAGCGAGCGCCAGTGGGGCCGCCTGTGCGACCTGCTGGGCAGGCCCGAGCTGCGCGACGACCCGCGGTTCGCGGTGAACGGGGACCGGGTCGCGAACCGGGTGGAGCTGCGGGCGATCCTGGCGGACCGGTTTGCCACGCAGCCGACGGCCGCCTGGCTGGCCGGCCTTGACGGGGCGGAGATCCCCTGCGGCGCGATCAACGACATCAACGCCGCCTTCGCGATGCCGCAGGCGCAGGCACTGGGCATGACGGTCGATGTGGAGCACCCGGCGCTCGGCGTGCTCCGCCAGGCCGGCATCCCGTTCACGCTCTCCGCGACGCCGGCCACCATCCGCACCGCGCCCCCGCTCCTCGGTGAGCACTCCGGCGAGATCCTCGCGGAGCTCGGGTATGGGGCGGCCGAGATCGCCGCTATGCGCGCGTCGGGCGTCGTCTAGGTCTTCGACCGGCCGGGGCAGCAAGACGCCGGCGACCACCCGGGGTGAGGTGGCCGCCGGCGGGGAGTGGAAGCGGCGGTGGGGCCGAGGGCGGCCGGCGATCTGCGTCCCTAGTTGAGCGGATCGCCGTCGCCGGCCGTGAAGATCCCGATCGCGCCGTGGGTGACGAAGTTGAAGGCGTGGGTCACGAACGGGTACATCCCGTCCTCGGTGGGGGTGAACTCGATGATCGCGCCCTGCGCAGGCGAGAGGTCCACGGCCTGCGCGCCCCAGCCGTCCGCGTTGTTGCGCAGCAGCTGGACGCCTTCCTTGGTGACCTGGTCGAAGATCGTGCCGACCACGTGGTACGAGCTGTCCTCCGACGGGCCGGCGTCGAGCACGAAGACCCGGACGCGCCCGCCGGTCGTCACCGGGACCGGGTTGTCCTTGTACTGGTTGGCGACGCCGTTGAAGACGACGAAGTCGGGCGCGGGGGCCGTCTGGTTGGCCTTGGCGTAGTCGGCGGGCTGCCCCTGGGCACCCAGGTACCACTCGCTCTGGACGAAGGCGAACTCGTTGTCCACCTTGGGCAGGCCGCCCTTCGGCTCGACGATGACCATGCCGAACATGCCGTTGGCGATGTGGTGGAGCGCGGGCGCGGTGCCGCAGTGGTACATCCAGACCCCGGCGTAGTCGGCCTTGAACGTGTAGGTGAACGTGGCGCCGGGCTTGATCTCCACCATCTGGTGGTTCATCGCTGTCTGGCTGGCGTGGAAGTCGATCGAGTGGCTCATCTGGCCCTGGTTGGTCAGGTGGACCTTGACCGTGTCACCCAGGTGGACGCGGATCACCGGGCCGGGGACCGTGCCCCCGAAGGTCCAGGCGTGGACCACGAAGCCCGTGGCCACGGTGATGTCCTTCTCGATGATCGGCAGGTCGATGTCATGCACCGCACCGGGGAGGACGGACGGGGCGGTGGGGTCCCGCTCGACGTAGGCGGGGGCGTTGGGATCGGCGACAGGGGCCGA
>JBAXFC010000504.1:0-2967 GCA_037140135.1 Chloroflexota bacterium | reverse complement strand
GCCCGACAACCTCCCGCTGGGGATCCACCACGACGAGGCCGGCGCCCCAGGCGATCTCGGACACGACGGGGGTGAGGTCCTCAACGTTGGACCACCCGATGGACAGGAAGACGTGCCGGTGGTGGACGTCCACCTCGACGGGCAGGCCATCCGGATCGCGGCCGATGCCCGGGTACCGGGCACGCAGCGCCCGCAGGAAGGGATCGAGCCGCTTGTCGTGCCCGATCCGGAGCCGCCAGCCCGTGTCGAGATCGTGCAGCATGGTGTGCGCCTCGGGCCAGGTGACCGGCCCTTCGGCCGGCCACAGGTAGAGGTCGTAGCTCACCGGATTCGCCGGATCGCGGTCATCGAACCCCTCCATCAAGCCTGCCAGGACGGTCCAAGGCTACAGGGTTCGCGCCGACTTCCCCTCGGAGCGCGGCAGCCCGCCCTCAGCCGGGCTCCTTCGGAGGCCTGGGCGCGGATCGGGCATGGAGCCGGCCCGCGTCCAACAGGGCGCGGCGGAGGAGGTACTCCACCTGCCCGTTCACCGAGCGGAGGTCGTCCGCCGCCCACCGCTGGAGCGCGGCATGGGTCTCCGGATCGACGCGGAGCAGGAACGGCTTGCGCTCGGCCATCGTGGCCTCCCGTCCGGTCGCCTGCCCCGCTTGACCTTGCGCCCGCCCGGACGCCTAGCCATAGAGCGTCCCGGCGTTGAGCACCGGCTGCGCATCGTGCTCCGAGCACAGGACGACGAGCAGGTTGCTCACCATCTGCGCCTTGCGCTCCTCGTCGAGGTTGACGACGTTCTTGGCCGACAGCTGCTCGAGCGCCATCTCGACCATGCCCACGGCGCCCTCGACGATCCGGGTCCGGGCGGCGATGACGGCATTCGCCTGCTGGCGGCGGAGCATCGCGTTGGCGATCTCCGGGGCGTACGCGAGGTGGCTGATGCGGGACTCGATGACGGTCACGCCGGCCTTCTCGAGCCGGTCCTGGATCTCCTGGCGCAGCTGGTCTGCGACCTCGGCCTGGTTGGCACGAAGTGCCATCTGCCCGTCGGCGTGGGCGTCGTAGGGGTGCGAGGTGGCGAGGTTCCGCAGTGCGGACTCGGCCTGGACGGCGACGAAGTTCTCGTAGTCGTCCACCTCGAACAGCGCCTCGGCGGTGTCGGTGACCTTCCACACGACGACGGCCGCGATCTCGATGGGGTTGCCGTCGAAGTCGTTGACCTTGAGCTTGGAGGTCTCGAAGTTGCGGACGCGGACGGAGATCGCGCGCCGCTCGGTGAACGGGTTCACCCAGTGGAGGCCCTGCTCATGGATCGTGCCGCGGTAGCGGCCGAACAGGACCAGCGCCCGTGCCTCGTTGGGGTTGACCGGCGTCAGGCCACCGAAGGCGGCGGCGACGATGACGAACAGGACGACGATCACCAGCATCGGCAGCAGGGTGATCCCATCCACGTTGTCGCCGGCGGGGACCAGCACCATGGCCATGTAGGTGACGAAGGCGACGACGATCGCGATGAGCGCCACGAACATCCCGATGGCCATCGGGATTCCGGGCATCGAGCCTGCGATGCGTTCCTTGTTCATAACCGGGCACTCCCCTGTCTGCGGGTATCTTGACGTGTGATCACCGTGATATCACTTTGATACGGTGACGTCAAGAGGGTGGCGGCCCGGCACGGCCGGAGATCAGGCCGTGGGGACGTCGAAGCGGGTCGCGAGGTACCCGACGGTGCGGCCCGGCGAGCCGCCCGTGTCGGCCGAGGTGGCCGTGGCCAGCACCGTGACCGCCGTTGCGCCCATCGACCGGGCCGCGGCGATGCCCAGGACGGCGGGCTCGATGCCGCACATGCCGCAGGCGACGCCCGGCAGGCCCGCCCGGCGGATGGCATCCTCCTCGGCCGCGAGCCTGCCCGGGTCGCAGGCGAGGATTGACGGCAGCAGCTCGGCGGTGATGCGCTCGCAGGCGGCGGCAGGCGGGTAGTGCGCCATGTCCGTGCTGATGACGAGGACGATCCGCTCGCCTGCCGCCCGACGATCGGCAAGGAGACCACCCAGCCGCTCCCCGGCCTCGATCGCGGAGTCGCCGGTGCCGGCGGAGACTGCGAGCGGCACGATCCGCGCCGCCGGGGCGATGGTCGTGAGCAGGGGCAGTTGCACCTCGATCGAGTGCTCGCCCCGGTGGGCGTCATGGTCAACCTCGAAGGCGCCCCCGAGGCCGACGATCGCGGCCGCGAGCGCCTCGTCCACGGCGATCTCGCCGGCAGGGGTGACCCAGGCGCCGGACGCCCAGGCGCCCACCCCAACGAGCCAGCCGGCCACGTGGTTGGTGCCCAGGATCACGACCGTCCCGGGCGGGCCGCCGCGCTCCGTCCCGATCGCCAGCCACGCTGCGGCGGCCGTCACGCCCGAGTAGGCGAGGCCCGCGTGCGGGACCAGGACCGCGGCCGGCACGCCCCGTGCCGCCTCGACGTCCCGCTCCACACCGGGCAGGCGGGCCGCGGCCGCGAAGAGCGCACCCACCGTCCCGGTCAGCCGGCGTGGATCGCCCGGGTAGAAGCTCCCGGCGACGGACGGGCGGCGGACCAGGCCCGGATCAGACGACCACTCGCTCACGTCCGCCACTCCTGCACCCCGTCGGGCACCGCGGGCCAGCGTCCCTCGACCGGCCGTGCGCAGGCGGGACAGGAGCCGTCCGGCGCCACCACCGATGAGCAACGGTACCCGCGCCGCTCGATCAGCAGCAGGCCGCAGCCCGGACACTGGGTGCTCTCGAGCTGCACGTCCGGGGCATTGCCCACGTAGACGTAGCGCAGGCCGGCCTCGCGCCCGATCTCCGCCGCCCGCCGCAGGGTGGAGGCCGGCGTCGGCGGCACATCGCGCATCCGGAAGGCCGGGAAGAACCGCGAGATGTGCCACGGGACGCCCGGGCCCAGCTCGATCGCGAAGACGAAGCGCCGGTAGCCCGCCAGAGAGCCCG
>JBAXFC010000503.1:0-2979 GCA_037140135.1 Chloroflexota bacterium | reverse complement strand
CCGTGACCAGCGCGACCACCAGCATCAGGACAGCGAAGCCGAGCGCGAACACGACGCCGAGCAGGGCCCACAGGACCGCGAGCGCGCCGAGGTCCACGGCCAGGTCCACGGTCCGGCCGCCGACCACGGCGGCGGGGTCCCGGGTGACGGTCGCGCGGAGGGTGGACATCCCGTCGGTGAGCGTGGTGCCGGCCCCGAGCGTCACCGTCCCGTCGATGACGACGAGGTGGCGGGCGGTCGCGCCGGTCAGGGTTGCCGAACCGCCGACCACGACGATCGTGTCCACGGTTCCCTCGATGGTCGCCGTCCCGTCCACGACGACGACGGCGTCGACCCGCTGGCCGGCGGGCACATCCACGGAGCCGTCCACGGCGACGACGGCCCCGCGGCCGACGAGCTGCACGGGATCGGCCGCGAAGGCGGCTGGGGCAAGGGTGAGCATGAGGATCGCGGCCGAGATCGCGATCAGGAGCAGGCGTCGCACGGTGTTTCCTTCCATCCCTGGGCTGCGTGGTTGATGGTGTCCACGCTAGGACCGGGAGGCCTGCGCTCCCAGCCGGGTGGCGGGCATCTTGGGGGTGGGGCTAGCACCAGTGCGGGCGCACAGACGGAGGCCCGGGGCCAACGCCCCGGGCCTCCGCTCGCCTGGTGCCAGGACGGTCAGGTCAGCGGCACCGCCGCTCGCACGGTCACGATCCGGCGTGACGCCGGGGTCCCGTGCGAGGTGCGATGCCAGCGGACGGTGTATGTCGCCTTGATGCCGAGCCTGTGCAGGTAGGCCGAGACAGCCACGGCGCGCGCCTTGGCGACGGCGAGCTCCGCCGCGGGATGGCCGGTGCGGAAGGCGTAGCCGTCGATCGCGATCCGGATGAAGTCGCTCTTGGGCAGCTTGGCCGCCCAGACGCGGAGCGCCCGCTTCTCGGCCAGGGACAGGACGGCGCTGTTGGGGCCGAAGTGCACGGTCCGGAGGCCGGGCAGACCCGGCACCGGCGGCACCGGCGGCGTCTTGGCGCCGATGGAGAGTCCCCAGACCTCGTGGATGTCGGTCGAGCCGCCCGTGGAGGCCGCGAAGCCGAACTTGAAGGTGCCGGCCGCCTTGAGCTCGGCGGGCTGGGCGACGGTGACGGTCGCCGCATCCGGCAGCGTGGCGGCGTCACCGACGTAGACCGAGACCATCGGGCTGGCGTCGGTGGACGGGTCGATGACGACCCGGATCTTGCGCGCCGCGGCGCTTCGGTCGCCCCCGCTGTAGTCGATGGTGTCCGTGCCGGTTCCGCCCAGCCACGTGTACCCGTCGCTGCCGTTCTTGCCCGCGCCGGTGTCGGCGCCGCGGACGGCCACCGAGCTCGCCCTTGCGCCGGGCGCGCCGGTGTCGTCGGGCCAGGCGAACTCGCTGCTGTAGTTGCCATAGACGTCGAAGCCGATACCGACGAGGCCGCCGGGGATGCCGGGGGTCTGCGGGTCCCCACTGCCGGCGAGGTTGGCATACCCGAGCGCGCCACCGAAGGCGTCCGGGGTCGTGCTCGAGTTGGCCCCGTCCTGCAGGAAGAAGCTGATGCCGTCGGCCCCGGAGCCGCCGTACTGGGCGATGCTGAAGGTGATGTCGAGCCCGCTTGCCGTGGACATCGGGACGTTGTAGAGCATCATGGCGCTCTGGCTGCCGGACGCGCTGGTCAGGCGGAGCGCGCCCTCCCCGGCAGCGTCGGCCGACCCGCAAGGACCGAGGTCGCCGGAGCCGAGCGACTGCGTGCCACTTGCCGCCGTCAGGCAGGCGGCCTCGGTGCCGCCGTAGCTCGTGACCCAGCTGCCCGGGTCGCCGATCGTCGCCCCCATGAAGCTCTCGGCCAGGGCCGGCTCCGTGGCGTGGACCGCCGGCGCCACCAGCGTGCCGAGCGACGCGGCCAGGACGGTCGCCGACAGGACCGCCGTGGCAGCGCGACGACGGATGCCGGGCGAGGCGGTGGAAGATGCTGCGCGTACGGCCACGGGGCCTCCAACTGCGGAAGCACACCGCCGGAGGGGCGGAGGGCGCCAGCACCACAGCATGCATCCGGCCCGACGTGACCCGCGTCATCCATCATCCGTAGGCGGCACCCGCCAATCGGGGTAGGGGCGCACCGCTGCGGGCGGTCCGGCGTAGCATCCCCCGATGGATCGCCCCCTCCGCCACCACCGGTGGCTGCTCGCCGGCATCGTGCTGATCGCCCTGGCGGCGAGGCTGGCGGCCGGCCTCGCCCAGCACTCGGTCGTCCCGGAGTACCCGTCCTACTACGCCACGGTGGCCGAGGAGCTGGCCCACGGCCACGGCCTGACAGTGCCCTATGCGTGGAGCTACATGACGCCGGCCGTGGACAGCGGCCTGGGCCTCCCGCGGCCGGCCTTCGAGGTCTGGTTGCCCGCTGCCTCACTTGTCTCCGTGCCGTTCGTGCCACTTCTCGGCGGCACCCTCGCCTCGAAGCTGGCGGGGGCGCTGACCGGTGCCATCCTCGTTCTCCTCGTGGCCATCCTCGGCCGGCGGACCGCCCTCGCCACGGGCCGGCCCCGGCGGGCCGCGGACGTCTTCTCGCTGGCGGCCGCCGGCCTCGTGGCGATCACGCTGCCGCTGGTCACGGGCTCCATCAGCTCGGACTCGCAGGCCCTCTTCGGGGTCACCACCCTGGCCGGCGTGCTGGCGGTCGAGCGTGCGGTGGAGTCGGGGCGCCGCAGGGACCTCGTGGTCGCCGGCCTCATCCTGGGCGCCGGGCTGCTGACCCGCAACGAGACCGTCTTCCTGGTCGCCGGTGCCCTCGCGGCGGTGGTCTGGTCCGGGCGGGCCGGTCTCCGCGACGCGCGGGCGCGCCTGGCGGACGCCCTCACCCTGGGGATCACCGCGGCCGCCTGCTACCTGCCGTGGGCGGTCCGCCAGTGGGTCGTGTTCGGCACGCCGGTGCCCAGCCAGACGGCCGCCAACGCCTTCTCGGTCTCGCCCCAGGACATCTA
>JBAXFC010000502.1:0-2983 GCA_037140135.1 Chloroflexota bacterium | reverse complement strand
CGACCGACTACGGCGCACGCTCCATCCGCTCCGGCGGGACCGTGGAACGCAAGGCCCGCCCCGATCGCGATGCCGGCGGCGATGCCGACGAGCCAGCTGTCGACAGCATCGGCAGGTAGCGCAGGGCGGATCATGCAGCAGGAACCCCGGGGCCGCCTCGGGTAGACTCCGCGCCATGTCCACCGCCCCCCGGGCGGCATCCGTTGCCCCGGACGCCGTCGAGGCCTGGCTCGCCGAACTCGGCCTGGTGCCCGCAGAGCGTGCCGATCGAGAAGGCATCACGTCGTGGGACCTCGTCCTCGACGGGCGCCGACGCGCCTCGCTGCGCATCACGCTGATCCTGGACCCCTCGCTCGCCCTGATCTGCTGGGCCCACTACGCACCGCCCATCAACGACAGCTTCCGCAGGTCGTACCGCAAGCTCCTGCGCTGGAACGACGAGCTGCCCTTCGTCAAGTTCTCGATCGGCGAGGACGAGCGGCCCCTCCTCGTGGCCGAGATCCCGGTCGCGCTCGTGGACCGGGAATCGCTGGGTCTTGCGCTCGCACGCCAGGTGGCCGTTGCGGACCGCTTCCACGCCGAGAGCGTGGAGTGGCTCAAGGCCGGGGGCTGGAGCACCGATCCACCTCCGACCGCGAGCACGGACGGCCCTGGCCTGCGCCTGGTCGCGCGGTACGCGATCGATCTCGCGGAGCTGCTCGAGCCACCGGGTGCCTCGAGCGGCGGTGCCCCCGGGGTTGCCGGCGGCGCCCAAGGCGAGGACGCATGACGGTCGCCGTGGCGCTCCGGGCCCGGGCCCTGGCGGCCGCGCTGGTGCTCGCGGCGCTCGCCCCGGTCGCGGCACCGGTAGCCGGTCTCGTACCGGCCGAAACGGCGCTGGCCGCGTCCCCGGGGGACCTCTCGATCGTCACCGCCGCGACCTATGCCCCGAACCCGGACACGCGCAGGGTCGTGGTCACCGTCGTGCTGTCGATCGCGAACCGCAGTGCCGAGACCACGACCCGCAAGTTCTACTTCGACCACGCCTTCCTCGCGGTCCAGCCCGGGACCACGGCTTTCCACGTGACGGGCCAGAAGGGCGCCGCCGTGCATGCCACGGCTCGGACCAAGGTGAGCACGATGCTCCGGATCGACTTCGGCGCGCACCTCTTCTCAGGCAGGAGCATGAGCCTGCGCCTCACCTTCGCGATCATCGGCGCGGGCAAGTCGGCCAACCCGCAGACGCGCGTCGGGTCGGGCCTGATCACGATCCCGGTCTGGGCCTTCGGGTCCACCGGTTCCCGGGGCTCGACCGCCAGCGTCCGGTTCCCGTCCGGCTGGGATGTCGCGGTCGAGTCGGGGACCTTCGCCCGCCGGACCAGGGCCACGGACGGGGGCGTGATCCTCCAGTCGGGGTCCATCGCCGCGCCGCTCACCTGGTTCTCCTTCGTATCGGCGCAACAGCCCGCCGTCTACCGCGCGCAGCCGGCCACCATCGACGACGGCAGCGAGCAGGTCGCCCTCATCGTCCGCGTCTGGCGCGACGATCCGACGTGGGCGACCCGCACCACGGATCTCTTCCGGCGCGCCCTGCCGGCGCTCCGGGCACAGATCGGCATCCCGTGGCCCCACGCAGACCCGCTCGTCGTCACGGAGTCGGTCAGTCGCGAAGCGGGCGGGTATGCGGGTCTCTACGACCCGGCCGGGACAGGGATCGAGGTCGCCTACTGGGCGGGGCCGCTGGTGACGATCCACGAGGCCGCGCACGGGTGGTTCAACGGGGCCCTGGTCGCCGACCGCTGGGCGGTTGAGGGCTTCGCGTCGCTCTACGGGGTGCGCACGGCGGGCCAGCTCAAGATCAAGGGCACGGGGCCCGCGCTGACGGACGCGGTGCGCAAGGCGGCCCTCCCGCTCAACGCCTGGGCGGTGCCAGGTGCCGGCGTCGTGCCGGACAAGGCGGTCGAGGCGTTCGGCTACGCCGCGTCCTACGCGCTGGCGGACCTGGTCGCGGAGCGGGCAGGCGACGATGCGCTGCGGCGGGTCTGGCAGGACGCGGCGGACGGGGTTGGCGCCTACCAGCCCCCCGCCGGCGGCTCGGCTCCCGGGCCGTCCGGCACGACGGGCTCCACGGGCTCCACGGACGCCGCGGGCGGGGGAGCCGCCGGTTCGGCCGGCGCGGCCGGCAGCGCCGACGCGCGCCCTGAGACCGTCGCCGGGGCGCCGGACTGGCGCGGCCTCCTCGACCTGCTCGAAGCCGAGACCGGCGCCGACTTCACCGACCTGTGGCGGACGTGGATCCTCCGTCCGGGCGAGGCCGGCCTGCTCGACGCCCGGGCCCAGGCGCGGGTGGCCTACGTGCAGACGCTCGCGCTTGCCGATGGGTGGACCCTGCCGCGCGCGATCCGCGACGCGCTGCGCGCGTGGCGCTTCGATGCCGCGACGCGCCTCCTCGCGGACGCCCGGACCGTCCTCGCCCAACGGGTGGCCCTGGAGTCGCTGGCCGCCCGGGATGGCCTGGTGCTGCCGGACCGGATGCGTACCTTGTTCGAGGCGGGCTCCATGGTGGAGGCCAGCAACCAGGCGCAGGCACTCCGCGATGCCATGCTGGCCATCGGCCAGGCGGCTGCGGCGCGATCCGCCAATGACGACATCCTCGGGCGGGTCGGCATGGTTGGCGAGAACCCGGAGGCGGCCCTCGCCTCGGCCAAGGCCTCGCTCTCGGCCGGCCAGCTCGACGCGGCCCTCGCGTCGGCCGATGACGCTTACCGGGCATGGAACGGGGCCTGGCAGGAGGGACGGCGCCGAGCGCTGCTGGCCCTTGCGGGGCTGGTCACGCTGATCGTCGTGGTCTCGGCCGTCGGCGGCGCGCTCCGCCGCGGTCGCCGGGTCGGTGGGACAGGCCCGGGACCGGGTGGCGGACACGGGCTGCCCTCTGCCGGACAGGCCCGAAGAGGCCCCGTTGCCCACGCCCATCCGATGGCGCGCCCCTTCGCAGACCAGGCCG
>JBAXFC010000501.1:0-3004 GCA_037140135.1 Chloroflexota bacterium | reverse complement strand
CCCAGAGGGCAAGCCGCATCCGCTCGAGGGTCACGGCCAGTCGGCCAACCTCGTTGGGGCCGGTCTTCGGGAACGGCACGTTCTCACCGGCCTCCACGCGGGTGGCGATCGCGTCGAGGCGGGCGATCGGGCGGGCGACCCAGTGCCGCAGGAGGGCTGCTGCGGCAATCGTCAGGACCAGGACCGCAAGCGCCGTGCCCAGGAAGGCAGGCAGGCGGACGGACGACGGCTCGGGCTGGGTCGTGGCCACGAACAGCAGGCCCAGGCCCAGGAGGCCGGCCATCGCCAGCCCGACGCTCAGGAGCGCGAGCCGTCCTGCGATTGAGCGCATGCCTCCTCCCCTGCACGACCGACCGTCACTGGCACGAGGACCAGCCGGTGGGCCCCGCACTGCGGCCCGGCCACCGGGCTGGTCGTGGACCAACTCTGATCCCCGGCCCGGCGGACGGCCATGGCCCGGACGGGGAGGTGCCCCGGCCCGTGGCACACCCCCCGGCACCCGCTCGTGGCTCGCTGCGGACCTCGACGACGCTCGCCGTATGCCGCTGATCCTCGCCGACCAGTCCGGCAAGACGCTGCCCGTCCACGTCGCAGGCTTCGTCACGTCCCGCGCCATCGACGACGGCGCGATGGCCGCCGCCTCATCCCTGGCGATCGTGCCGATCGCCGCGCTGACCCTCGTGGTCCAGCGGCAGCTCGTCCGGGGCCTGAGCCTCGGCGCCGTCAAGGAATGACGCCCGCCAGGGCGTGAGCCAGGAGCCACCCGATGCAGCTGTTCGATGTCGCTTCGGCCGCGAGCTCCTTGCCGAGCTTCCCAAGATCGTGAACCCGCCGTTCCTCGTCGTGACCAACGCCGACCTGTGGCCCCGGTTCGAGCACCATTTCGCCGGGGCCGATGAGCGGGTGCACCTCGTCTCGTCGCTCGAGATCGACCATGTTGAGCAGGTCCTGGCCTGGCTGCCCGAGATCAAGGCCGTGATCGGCATCGGCGGCGGCGTGGCGATCGACATCGCCAGGTACCTCGCCTGGCGGCGGAACCTGCCGCTGTTCCAGGTCCCCACCTCGATGTCCGTCATCGCGCCCTTCGCCCACCGCGCCGCCGTGCGCGACAAGGCGATCCTCAAGTACGTCGGCTTCCATGTCCCCGAGATGGTCTCCGTGGACGACGACGTGATCCAGAGCGCCCGCGTTCATCAACCGCTCGGGTGCCGGTGACATCGTCTGCTACGACACCGGGCACCCGGACTACGCCCACGCCGCCCGCCTTGTCCGGGTCGAAGCCAGGTGGCCGTACGACGAGCACTGGGTTGGCGAGGCGAAGACCGTCCTCGCCTCGGTGCTCGATGCCACCGACGACATCCGGGAGGTCAACGACCGCGGCGTCCACACGCTTGTGAGCGCCCTTCGCTGGGGCGGCGCCGCCTTCAACAACACCGGCTGGAACCCCCGCCCGATCGAGGGCTCCGGGCACACCTTCTTCTACTCGCTGGAGCACCTGATCCACCGCCCGTTCCTCCACGGGCAGATCGTCGGCCTGGGCCTCCTCCTCTGGTACACGATCGCCACCGAGACCGAGATCACGGATGCGTGGCTCGACGAGGGCCAGGGGTGGTTGACGGGATCCGCCGCGTCGTAAGCCGCCGCGTCGTGCGAAAGTTGTCGGCATGAAGCCGACAGGGCGCGTGCAGGTCATCCTCGACCTCGTTGAGCATGAGGGAGGCGTGTCCATCGCCGACCTGGCCGGGCACCTCGCCGTGTCCGAGATGACCGTGCGCCGCGACACCGAGCGCCTCGAGCGGTCCGGGGCGCTCCGTCGCGTTCGCGGGCGGGCGGGCCTCGCCGACCGGGAGACGGTCGTGCTCGACGGCGGGAGCACCGGGGTGGCGGTCGCCCGCGAGCTGGTCGCCCGCGAGCTCACCGTGCGCACCCCGAGCCTCCACGTCGCCGACGTCCTCCGCGATGCGCCCAACATCCGGCTGATGCTGACGGGCGGGATCATGCGCCGGGGTGAGGAGTCGCTGGTCGGCCCGGCGGCGTCGGCCACGCTGGAGGAGCACCGGTTCGACTCGTACCTGATGGCCGTGTCCGGGATCGATCCCCAGCACGGCTGCACCGAGTGGAACGTGGACGATGCGGTCGTGCAGCGCGTCGCGCTCCGCCGCCGGCGCCTCGCAGCGGCCGGAGTCACGGTCCTCATCGCGCAGTGACCGGGCCGGAGCGCACGGCGCCGGTCTGGGCCGGCGTCGACCTCGGGGGAACGGGGACCAGGGTCGTCGTTGTGGGGGCTGATGGCGTCGAGCTGTCCGGGACCACGGTCGCGAGCAGTTCGTTTGGTGGCGCGCCGGTCGACGAGCTCGCGGATCTCGTCCTGGCGCTGGTCCCGGACCACGCCCGACTCCTCGGCGTCGGCGTGGGGGCGAGCGGGCCGGTCAACCTGCGCACCGGGGAGATCCGCAACCCGGACACGCTGCCGAGGTTCTCCGGGCTTGATGTTGCAGGGGGCCTGGCGCGCCGGACGGGGACGCCCGCGTGGATCGACAACGACGCCGTGGTGGCGGGCCTGGCGGAGGCTGCGTGGGGTGCCGCGGCCGGCTCGGCGTCCGTCCTGTGCGTCACGCTGGGGACAGGGATCGGGGCCGCGATGATCCAGGGCCGGCTGCCGGTGCTGCCCGCCGACGGCCAGCACCCGGAGGGCGGGCACATCGCTGTCGCGGGTGCCGGCAGCCCCTGCTACTGCGGGCTGCCCCAGTGCTGGGAGCAGGTGGCGTCGCGGTCCGCGCTCGATCGTTTGCGCGCTGACGTCGGCGGCGACGAGGTGGCGCTCTGGGCCGAATACGCACGGCGGCTGGCCGGCGGCCTGGTGACGCTGCTGACGCTCTACCACCCGGGCTGCGTGGTCATCGGAGGGGGTGTTGCCCAGCACTGGTCGTCCCTCGAGCAGCCCCTTCGGCTCGCCCTGGCCGGGTTCCGGGAGTTCGACGCGTCGCGTCCGCTGCTCGCCTCG
>JBAXFC010000500.1:0-3012 GCA_037140135.1 Chloroflexota bacterium | reverse complement strand
GGTGACGGGGTTCACCGCGTGGATACTCAACAAGTTGCTTGACTTCATCAAGCACACGGCTAACGTAGGATTTATTAACCAACAAATGAGGGCGGCTTCGCGCAGAAGCTGGCGGGGGGCAGTGAATCGAGTTAATTGGGCGATAATGAGCGTCGTGACGACAATGGGACATTGCCTTCGGGTAACGGTAACAAGACTCCAAACGATGCACTCCGCGCCTTCACAAACTGTCGGCTCTCACGAGTGTTCCCCCCCGCGTTCTCACGAGCATTCCCCCCTGGGGTTCTCTCGGCGCGCGACACGGGATCTCGTGCCCTACCTCTTCGCCTCCTGTCCAGTTTGACCCTCGCCGAGGGTCGGTTTCTGCCTCTTCCGGTAGGACTCGCCGTCGATCACCAGGTCGTAGGCGGCGCTGGTGAATCGGTCGATGGCGGCCTGGGCGCGGACCGGATCGCTGAACGTGGCGTGCCACTCGTCCGGGCCGCGGTTCGACGTGATGATGATGGAGCCGGCGCGGTGCCGCTCGATGAGGATCTCGTGGGCATCGCGGCTCTCCTGGGCGTCCATGACGTCGAGGGCGAAGTCGTCGATGATGAGGAGGTCGACGGAGATGAGGCGGCGCAGCTCGACCTCGTGGGTGTTGTCGAGGCGGGCGTGCTTGAGGGTCTTGAGCATCTTGTCGGCCTTCATGGCGAGGACCGTGTAGCCATTGGCGCAGGCGATGTGGCCCAGCGCATGGGCGAGGAACGTCTTGCCCACGCCGACGGGCCCGACGGCGGCGACGTGGGCGTGCTTGCCCAGGAAGCGCAGGCTGACCAGCTCGTTGAGGAGCATGCGGTCGTAGGTGACCTTGGCGGTGGCGTCCCAGCACTCGAGGCGCATCTCCGGATCGAGGCGGGCCTTCTGGGCGCGCATCGTCGTGGCGAGGCCGTCGCGGCGCGAGACCTCATCCTGGAGGGCCAGGAGCATGAAATCCTGGTGCGGCATCTGCTGCTGGCGCGCCAGGGTCAGTCGCTGCGGCAGGGTGTCGAGCAGCCGGCCGAGCTTGAGGCGCCGCAGGGTCGTGACGAGGTCGTTGCCGATGGGGTCACTCATGATCGTCTCCTTGGGGAACGGCCCGCGCACTGGGCGCGGGCGACAGGGCGTACTCGCGCGTGGGGCGCAGGTAGCGCGACATCGGAATCACGTTCGGGGGCGGCGTGGGCGGTGCGGACTCGAGCTGGAGAGCGGCCTCGAGCATCCGCTGCAGACGCCGGATGTTGACGAGATCCGCGGCGATGGCGGCGGCGCACGTCTGGTTCAGGCGGACGTCGCCATACTTGCGGGCCATGCCGAGCAGGGCGCCGACGTGGCGCATGCGGGCCCACGGCAATGGCCCCGCCAGCAGCGCCCGCGCGTATTGCCCGACGTGCTCGCCGTGGGTGTCGGCCTGCTGCGCCAGGTAGACGACGTCCCGCATGGCGTAGGCGGTCTGGTGGGCCGGGAAGTCGTTCGTGTCGATGGACTTCTCTCCGGGGCCCACCCGCGCATGCACCTTGACCACCAGGCCGGCCTTGTAGAAGCGCACCGTGCGGCTGTCGGCGCGGCTGACCAGACGCTCGCCGATGAAGCGCGTGGGCAGGCTGTAGAGGCCGCGGGCGACCTGGGCGAGGTGGTCCCGGCCGATCTTGGGCTGGCCCCACTCCGGGACGTCGTAGGGCGCCTCGGGGGCCGCATGGAGGCAGGGCCGCTCCTCGCTCTCGAAGTGCTCGCGCGGCATGCGCCCCGTCGTGGAGTGGCGCCGCATCCCATAGTCGTCGGCGTACCACCGCCGGGCATGCTCGCGGGCCTCGGCGAGGGTTGCCAGTGTCTCGCCGTCGAAGCAGTCGTCCCGTGTGTCGCGCACGCAGCGTTCGACCCGCGGCTTGTCCGTGGGCGTGCGGACCCGGGCCGGGTCAACGTGAAAATCGCGGTCCTGGGCGTACTCCAGAAACCCGAGTGTGAGCTTCGGCTCCAGCGGATCCGGCTCGTCGACGATGGCCTTGGTGTTGTCGGGGACGAGCACATGGAAGACCCCGCCGTAGTAGGCCCAGGCCGCCTCGCAGGCCTCGATGGCCGTCTCGGTGCTCTCGGCGAAGCAGGGGTAGACGAAACGATGGCGGGACCGGTGCGGCGTGAAGATCCAGGCCCGGAAGCGACGCTTCGTGCCGTCCGGCTGGAAGAGCCAGCCCACCCAGCCCGTGTCGACCTGCAGCTCCTTGCCGGGCTCGCCGTCGGCCACCGGCACGGTCGGCGCCTGCCGGCCGAAGCCGAGCTGCTCGACGGCGAAGCGGTGCAGCGTCGAGTACGGCACGGCGACGCCCTGTCGCAGCAGCAGCTTGAGGATCTTGGTCAGCCGGATGCGCTGGTCGAGGCGGGCCTTGATGAACGCGCGCTGGGCCTCGCAGACCGCCCAGGCGTCGCCGTGCGCGCGCTCCGGAGCCGGTCGCAAGGCCGTGTACAGCTTCGTCAGCAGCTCGTCCGTCAGGACCTCGGTCGGCTGGCCCGGCGCCAGTCCCGCGCCCTTGCCGGCCTCGATGTAGCGCCGGCTCGTCTTCGGGTCGAGGCCCAGCCGGGCGGCGATCCGCTTGTTGGGCACCGCGGCGAGCCACTGCCGCAGCACCTCCTTCAATTCGATCATCGTGACCTCTCGATACGCCATCAGGACCTCCTCGCTGGCCGAACTGGCCATCGCGGAGGCGTCGTACTCGTCAGGTCACGCGCCGGGGGGAATCCTCGTGAGAAACGCCGGGTCCCAAGGGGGGAATCCTCGTGGGAATCTCAGCGTGTCAGGGGGGAATGCTCGTGAGAAGAAACGGGGTCAAAAGGGGGAATGCTTCTGAGAACCAACACCTGATCCTCGCGCCTGGAGCGCACCGCCGCTACGCGGCACTGCGCCCCCGACCACCTCGAATCTGCACCAGGGAACTTACGCTACCTGCCGTTGTGGGATGCCAGGTTCTACGTGTTGCTCGTGACGATCGACGGAGATCT
>JBAXFC010000499.1:0-3025 GCA_037140135.1 Chloroflexota bacterium | reverse complement strand
GCTCGTCGTCCACTGCGCTGACGTGAGGTGCACGAGCAGCACGGTGGCCACCGTGGCTGCCACAACAACCGCCGTGGCGCCCTCCATCGCGATCGGCGTCGACGGGCTCGGGATCATTGCGTGGGAGGATGCCGGCACGATCAAGGTCGCGCACTGCGCCGACGTCGCCTGCAGGAGCGTCGGCGACGTCAAGCCGATCGCCGGCGTCGTGCCCGGCACGACCTGGGGCTATTCGAGCGGCCGACCTCGGGTGGCCATCGGGGCCGACGGCCTCCCGGTCGTCGCTTTCGGTTCGCGCGGCTTCGTGGGAGCTGCCGGATCGAGCGGTCTGCTGGTCGCCCACTGCCGGGATGTCGCGTGCATGGTCGTGGACACGACCATGATCGATCCGGAGGGCGCGGGTGACCTGGCGCTCGGCCTGGTGCCGGACGCCATCGCCGTCGGCCCGGACAATCGGGCCCTCATCGCGTATCGCGACATGTTCAACGGCTGGGGTGTGAAGGTCGCCCACTGCGCAGATCTCGCCTGCACGGCGGCCACGGTCACCCAGCTCACCGCCTATGCCAGCGGCAGTGCGGACCTCGCGATCGGGGCCGACGGGCTCGGCCTGTTCGCCGTGGGCGGTCAGTCCAGCCAGTGGTTGGCCGCGGTGCACTGCCGGAACCAGACCTGCTCCTCGGCGGATGCGGGCACCCTGCTTTCCGCTCTGCCGATGTCCAATCCCCCGGTCGGCGTGCAGGTGACGCTCGGGACGGATGGATTGGGCCTTGTGGTGTTCGGCGTCACTCCGGTCTCAAGCGCCGACTCGGCGCTCGGCTCGACACATCTCGGGGGCAGCCTTCCACTGCCGTACGCCCACAGGCGCTAGCTCTGGGCCGCGCCATCGCGCTCGCCCGGCGGCCGATCGCAGGAGCATGCGCGACGCCGGCGCTCAGCCCCAGTCGCCGAGCGCGCCCGACACCGCCCGCCCGAGGCGGGCCGAGACGTCGGCCAGGGCGGGCAGCCGCTCGCCCGTCGCCTCATCGCAGTAGAGCCCGCGACGGGTCTCGAGCATCACCGCGGCCACCCGGCGGTCCGTGCCGTACCAGCGCAGTGGCACCAGGGCACCGGCGAAGGGCCGGTTGACGGCCACCCGGAAGCCCTCGCGCTCGAGGGCCGTGCACAGCTCGTCCGCCAGGCGTGCCGGCGTGTGGAAGGCATCCGTTCCGATGCACACGTCCGGGCGGTCCGGCGCCTGGTCCGGCTCCGAGGCGAGGGGCACCGTCGCGAACGAGTGGCAATCGAGGACCAGGCAGCGGCCGAACGTCCCCAGCGTCGCCTCGACCAGGGCGTCGAGTCCCGCGTGGTACGGCACGAACCAGCGCTCGAGCAGCGCCTGGCGCGCGGCCGGGTCCGTCCGCCGGAGCGGGAGCCCGTCCGAGGTCCGCGTGTAGACCGCGCCCTGCCCGACCTGCGCCATGGGCTCCCCGGCATCGTCGGGGAACCGCTCCGGGTCCGCGACCAGCCGCGAGACGAGATTGACGAAGCGGGTCGCCCCGAGGGCGGCAGTCCAGGCGTAGAGCTCGTCGGTGTGCCAGTCCGTCATCCGGACCAGCTCGGCGGCGAGGGCGATGTCACCGAGGAGGATCCCGGGCCGCACGTCGGGCGGGATCACGGTGGACGCATGGGGCACGTGGGCGATGATCGGGCCGCGTGCCCCATCCGGCTGAAGGAGCTCGAACCCGGGTTCAGGCATGGACCCCACGTCCTCCCGCAACCGACGACCTGTCGATGGTGGTAGCGAAGGTGGGATTCGAACCCACATGAGGTTGCCCCCAGCGGTGTTTGAGACCGCCGCGTCTGCCATTCCGCCACTTCGCCCCGGGTCGCCTGATCGTAGCCCAACCGCCCGGGGCCGGCGCGGGTGACGAACTACATGCGCACGCCGGCGGGCACGCACGGCCGCATCTTGGTGTCCGTGCTGGCGATGTGCGTCTTGAGCCAGCTGGACATCGAGCCCTCGAGCTTGAAGGCCAGGGCGCGGGTCGGCCCGGTTCGCCCGAACTCGCCGGCGAACTCGTCCACGGATCGCAGGAACGTGGCGTGGGCCAGCTCGTTCACCCTGGCCACGGGGCAGCTGATCTGCATCATGCAGCGCTCCTCGTGGGCGAAGTGGGTCTTCGTGTAGTTCTGCAGCTGGCTGAGGGCGCCGCCGACGGCGGGCCCGGGGTCGCCGGCCTCGAGGGCATGCACGAGACCGTTGATCATGGCGATCAGCTGCTTGTGCTGGGAATCGACCGAATCGACGCCCGTCGCCATGGTGGGCGCATCGAAGACGAAGGGGGGCACGGCAGGACCTCGGTGACGGATGGGCACTCGATCGACCGGTATCGGCCCGTCGCTCGGCGTCATGCCTCGTGATTGGTCGCCCCCGTCCGGCTCCTGCGCAACGTATGGGCGACAACCGCCACGGACAACCCCTCGACCGTGGGGTGCCCGAACGTTGCGCCCTGCCGGTGGTGACCGCGCCCGTCGAGTGCCCGTCTGCCCGGGAACCACGGGGCCGTCACCCGCGTCGGGGGGCGCGATGCACACCAAGTCGCCTGCCACCGACCGCCGGAACCAGCCCCGATGCTAGACTCGCCCCGCCTCGCCATCGCTGCAGGGAGGGTCGCGACCGTCGTGGACAACGCACGGCCGGCGGACGCCGTCGAGGATCCGGTCCAGCGCCGCGATCTCGTCCTGCTCGAGCAGGCTCGGGACGGCAGCCTCGACGCGTTCAACGGTCTCGTCGAGCTGTACCAGGACCACCTCTTCGCGCTCGTCGCGCGGATGGTGCCCGACCGCGACCAGGCCTCGGACGCGGTCCAGGAGGCGTTCTTCTCCGCCTACCGGAACATGCGCAACTTCCGCGGTGGCAGCGTCCGCTCCTGGCTCAGCCGGATCGCGATCAACGCGGCGATGGACCAGCAGCGGCTCAAGAAGCGCCGGCCCTCCCAGCCGTACCCGGAGCTCGAGGACGAATCCTGGCAGCCGCCCGCGGGCG
>JBAXFC010000498.1:0-3064 GCA_037140135.1 Chloroflexota bacterium | reverse complement strand
CGGAGCGAGAAGAGCAGGCCCGCGAAGATGAACGTCGCGGCGACAAGTCCCGCGGTCCGGGCGGCGTCCGTGAACGCCTGCTCGATCACCGGCACGACGGCCGATGCCCGCGGGTCGTCGCGCATGGCGACCAGCGCCTGGCCGTTGGACGCCTCGATGGCTGTCGCAACCTGGCCGGCCGCCGCCGACGGCAGGCCGGGGACCGTGGCGAGCCCGTCACGGGTCCCGGTGTTGAGGCCCACGAGCAGGACCGTGCCGATGAGCGCGGCGCCGACCGCGGTGCCGATCTGGCGCATGGTCGAGTTGGCGGCCGACGCGAGGCCGGATCGCTCCGGAGCGACGTCCCCCAGGACCACGTTGGCAAGCTGCGCGGTTGCGAAGCCCACGCCCAGACCGTAGACGAACAGCGGGATTGCGAGGACCACGCCGGTTGCCGTGGGGCCCAGCAGGAGGGCCGTCGCGAGCACGCCCACGGTCTCGAGGGCCATGCCGATCTGGACGACACGACGGGGCTCGTACGTGTGGGCGAGACCGCCGGCGATCGGAGCGGCCACGAAGGAGCCGACCGCCAGGGCGAGGAAGACGAGGCCCGTATCGAAGGCCGAGTAGCCCAGGACGCCCTGGAGGAAGAGCGGCAGCGCGAACAGCAGGCCGAACTCGCCGAGCGAGACGATCGTCGCCGTCAGGTTGCCGAACCGGAAGGACGGGATCGTCCAGAGCGTGAAGTCGAACAGGATGAAGGCGCCTGCCCGACTCCGGCGGATCTCGACGAGCGCGAATGCGATCAGCGAGAGGAAGCCGAGGCCGAAGGCGAACGGGATGATCGAGACCTGCTCGAGCGGCCAGGTCCAGCCGCCGATCGTGAAGGCGCGGCTCGGGGCCCACCAGCCGTAGCCGTAGCCCTCGATGAGACCGAACACGACCGCGACCAGGCCGAACGTGAGCGTGGCGAAGCCGGCGAGGTCGAAGCCGCGGCGAGCGTGCTCGTCACGCGACTCCTTGACCCAGATCAGGGTGGCCACGAGGGCGACAAGACCGATGGGGAGGTTGACCAGGAACGCCCAGCGCCACGAGAGGTTCGTGGTCAGCCAGCCGCCGAGGAGCGGGCCAAGGGCTGCCATGCCGCCGATCACCGAGCCGTACACGGCGAAGGCGATCGCACGGTCCCTGCCGCGGAAGGTGAAGTTGAGGATGGACTGGGTGGCAGGCGCGATCGCGGCCCCGCCGACGCCCTGCAGGATGCGGGCCGCCACGAGGAGCGGTCCGGTCGGCGCGAGGCCGGCGAGCAGCGAGGCGATCGTGAAGGTCACGAGACCGAAGAGGTAGAGCCGGCGCCGGCCGAAGACGTCGCCGATGCGTCCGAGCGTGATCAGCAGCGCTGCGAAGACCAGCGGGTAGATGGAGACGATCCATTCCGCACCGGCTCCGTCGAGGCCGAGGTCTCGTACGATGGAGGGGATCGCGACGTTCACGATCGTGGCGTCGACGATGATCATGGAGATGCCCAGGCTCAGCGCCAGGAGCGACAGCCAGCGGGCTCGACCGAGGTTCATACGGGTACATACCTTGCGTAAGGAAAAGGTTTCGTGACGAATGTACTTGACGGTGACGCGCCCGTCAAGAGCCCTGCAGGCGATCCAGGCCCGGATCCCGTCCGCCCGTTGACGGCGCCGTCCGAGGCGCCGATGCCGTCCGGACGCGAGGCCCTCGAGATCAGCCGCCTCCTCGTCGAGGTGCTCCAGGTGGGGCATGTCGGCCGCAGGCCGGCGAACGACCCTGCAGCCGCCGCGTCCGCGCATGCCGCCGCTGCGGCAGCCGCCGGGGCGATGACCACGGCGGCGGGCGCGCCCGCGCCCGGCACGCCCGGCTCCCCCGTCGCCTCACACGTGATCCGGGCCGCGATCCACATCTACGCCCACGGGCCGCGGACGATCACCGAGCTCGCCACCGGTCTCTCGATCTCCCAGGGCTGGGCGAGCCGCGTGGTGGACGAGATGGAGCGCGCGGGGTACGTGGACCGGCAGCGGGACGACGCGGACCGGCGGGTCGTGCGCGTCCACCTCTCCCCCAAGGCGGTCGAGCGGGTGGAGATGGCCTACGACTGGCGCGGCGACGCCGTCGAGAGCGCGCTCGAGGGCATGGCAGCCGGGGAGCGGGCCGCCATCGCGACGTTCCTGCGGCGGTTCGTGGAGACGGTCCGGGCCGCCGGCTGACGTCGGCGGGCCGCCGCGGTCAGTTCAGGACGAGGTAGGCGACGGACGTCGCGGCGGTCACGGCCTTGTTGAGGTGGATGGTGAACGAGCCGGTGGCCGGGACCGCCGCCTGGACGTAGCTGCCGGCCCGGTTCGTCTGCAGGACGGCGATGATCAGGCTCGCCGTCGTCACGCCCGAGAGGCTCACCGTGAGCGAGGCCTTGCCCGCCGCGATGCTCGCCTTCTTGGACCGGCTGAACCGCGCCTTGCCGGTGACGTCGAGCGCGAACCCTGTGGTCGCGGCGAAGGAGCCGCCGATCCCGGTCGTGGCCTCACCGCGCACGCCCTTGCCGACGGTGCTCCGCCCGAGCACGCCATTGGCCGTGGCGTCGAGCACCGAGTAGCCGTAGACGCCCGATTTGGCGGCGGCGACCGGGGGCGGAACACCCATGTCGATCAGGCCGGCGAAGCCGAGGACGCCGGTCTTGATCCCGGAATGGCCGAAGACCGCGACGCCCGAGGAGTCGCCCCAGACACCGTAGGCCCCACCGTATCCGCTGACCCCGATGCTGGCCGTCCCATGCGCCTCACCGGCGACGCCGGTTCCGCCCGTCTCCGTGTCGCTGATGCCGTAGACCCCGATGCCGCTCCCCGCAAAGCTGCGGCCCTGCACGCCCGCAGCACTCCAGGTCAGGGACTCGGCGCTGCCCCAGACACCGATCCCCTCGTCGGCCAGGGTGATGCCCATCACGCCGACGCCGCCGCCGCTGGTGGCGGACGCGCTGCCCATCACGCCGACCCCACTGTCGCCGGCGGTGTCCCCTTGCACCCCGATGCCGCCGCCCGGGTCAGTCGCGCTGCCGGCGACGCCC
>JBAXFC010000497.1:0-3076 GCA_037140135.1 Chloroflexota bacterium | reverse complement strand
GGCGTGGGCGTGGGCGTGTCGTTCGCGGAGGGCGTCATGGAGCGCGAATTGTAGGGCCGGCGACCTGGGGCCGGGCACGGCAACGCCCCCGGCGGGGCGCCGCCGGGGGCGTGAACCGGGGGTGAGGAGGAGCGTCAGGCCGCGATCGCAGCCCGCTCGCGATCCCCCACCACGAGTCCGTCGCGCATCCGGATGATCCGGCCGCACGCGGCACCCACCTCGGGATCGTGGGTCACGATCACGAACGCCTGGCCATGGGTCCGGTTGAGGTCCCGCAGCAGGCCCATGACCTCGGCCGCGCGGACGGAGTCCAGGTTGCCCGTGGGCTCATCGCCGAACACGACGGCGGGCTTGTTGACCAGTGCCCGGGCGATGGCCACGCGCTGCTGCTCGCCGCCGGAGAGTTGCGAGGGGCGGTGGCTTGCCCGCTCGCTCAGGCCGACCATCGCGAGCGCCTCGGCAGCGGCTTTCCGCGCCACGGAGCCCTTGGCGCCCGAGTACTCGGCCGCGAGCGCGACGTTCTCGGCGGCGGTCAGCACCGGGACCAGGTTGAAGGACTGGAACACGAACCCCATCTCGGTGGCTCGGGCGCGGGTCCGTGCGCCGTCGGAAGCACGCCCCAGGTCGCGGCCGCGGAACAGCAGCTGGGGCGCCGGCCCGCCGTCGGCATCGGGCGCATGGAGCAGGCCCAGGAGGTGCATGAGCGTGGACTTGCCCGATCCGGACGGGCCCATGATCGCCACCATCTCGCCCTCGTCCACCCGGACATCCACGCCCCGCAGGGCATCGACGCGGTTGGCGCGCGACAGGCGGTAGGTCTTGCGCAGGTTGCGGGCATCGATCAGGGGCATCGGGGTGGTCTCCAGGGTGTGGGTCGAGGGGGCGGCAGGAGTGGAGGCGGCAGGCACGCGCATCGGGATCCCTACTCGAAGCGCAGGGCGGTGACGGGGTCGAGGCGCGAGGCGCTCCAGGCCGGCACCAGGCCCGCCAGCATCCCGAGCACGACCGCGAAACCCATCGAGGAGGCGGCGATCCCGGCGTTGAGGTCGAACAGGACGGTGCCCGAGGCGCGGCCGGCCTCGTTGGCCACGGTCACGACCAGGGCGCCAAGGCCGAGGCCGATGAGCCCGCCGATGAAGCCGATCAGCCCGGCCTCGGTGACCAGCTCGCGGACGATCCGCCGGCGCCGGGCACCGATCGCGCGCCGGATCCCGATCTCGCGGGTGCGCTCGGCCACGGACATCGCCATGGTGTTGACGATCGAGAGGCCGCCGACGATCAGGCTGATGAAGCCGATGCCCACCACCATGCTGTCCAGGGCGCCGATGGCGTTGCCCACGGTGGCGTCGAACTCGGCGCCCGTCATGGCGTTGGTGCTGGGGACGGCGGACTCGATCTGCGAGGCCAGGACGGTCATGTCGGTGCCCGGCGTCGGGTAGACCACGAACGAGGTTGCGAGGTCGGCCGCCCTGACCTGGTCCCGAATGATCGGCGGCAGGTCGCCGAGCAGGAGCTCCTGGGCGGCCGCGAACGGGATGTCGATCGCGGCGTCGGGCGCGGTCATCGTCGGCTCGAGGACGCCCACGACCGTGAAGCCGGTGCCGCGCAGGCGGATCGTGCCGCCCGTGGTCAGCGCGTGCTTGCTCGCGATGTCGGAGCCGAGGACGGCGACCTTCGCGCCCTCGTCCGCCGCGTTCAGGAAGCGGCCCGAGGCAAGCCGGCGGTCGAAGGTCTCGCGCCCCTTGTCGGCGCCGGCGGGGGTGCCGGTGATCGTGTCGCCGGGGCCGAACGAGACGGTCGCGGGCGTGGTGTCGAACGGGAGCTCCACCGACGGGGCGACCACGTCCACGCCCGGCAGCGCGGCGATCGTCGTCCCAGCCGAGAGCTGCATCGGCATGCCGGCGGAGATGGTGGTGCCGCCGGAGCTGACGAGGACCTTGTCAGCGTAGTAGCGCGACCCGCCCGAGACGAGCGCGTCCATCTTGGCGGCCATCGAGGAGAAGATCACGAGGGCCCAGATGCCGATCATGATCCCGGCGACGGTGAGGCCGGTCCGGAGCTTCCGGCGGGACAGGTTTCGGAGCAGGCGCATGACGGAGGTCCCTCCCTGGTGGTGACTCGCGGGTCACCGTCAGGGCGACCTCGTGACCTCCAGCCTGCGGGGACGCTCCTTCACCGCGCGTCCGTCCCGAGGGTGATTCCGGGTCAGCCTCCGGGATGACCGGGCTTGACGATGCCGGTCTCGTACGCCAGCACCACTGCACCAACGCGGTCCCGCAGGCCGAGCTTGGCGAAGACCCGCCCGACGTGGGTCTTGACCGTGGTCTCGCCCAGGAACAGGGCGTCGGCGATCTCCTGGTTCGACAGCCCGCGCCCGATGAGCGTGAAGACCTCGAGCTCGCGCTCGGTGAGCTCGCCGAAACCGGCGGGCAGGGCAGCGGCCACGGCCCCGGCCGGCGGGAGCTCGGCGAACCGGTCGAGGAGGCGGCGCGTGACCGACGGCGCGAGGAGCGCATCGCCCGCGGCCACGATCCGGATCGCCGCGGCCAGCTCCTCCGGCGGGGCGTCCTTGAGCAGGAAGCCCGAGGCACCGGCGCGGATCGCGGCGATCACGTACTCATCGAGGTCAAAGGTGGTGAGGATCAGCACCTTGGGTCCGTCGGGGCCGGCGCCGGCGACGATCCTGCGCGTCGCCTCGACCCCGTCGAGCACCGGCATCCGGATGTCCATGAGGACGACATCGGGGGCCAGCTGGCGCACCACCTCGAGCGCGTCGGCGCCGTTGGCGGCCTCGCCGACCACCTCCATGTCCGGCTCCGCGGCGAGGATCATGCCGAAGCCCTTCCGCAGCAGCGCCTGGTCATCGACGATCACGAGGCGGATGGTCACGCGTGGCTCTCCAGCGGCAGGGTGGCCTGCACGAGGAAGCCGCCCCCGGGGCGCGGGCCCGCGGCGACCTCGCCGCCGAGCATGGCCGCGCGCTCGCGCATGCCCACGAGGCCGTAGCCGTGGTGGGCGGGTTCCACGAGGGCGGCGGCGGCACCCCGACCGTCGTCGCTGATCTCGAGGTCCAGGG
>JBAXFC010000496.1:0-3077 GCA_037140135.1 Chloroflexota bacterium | reverse complement strand
GCGTGGATGTCGCCGGTCAGGTGGAGGTTGAAGTCCTCCATCGGGATGACCTGGCTGTAGCCGCCGCCGGCGGCGCCGCCCTTGATGCCGAAGACCGGGCCGAGCGACGGCTGGCGGAGGGCGACGGTCGCCTTCTTGCCGATCTTCTGGAGCCCCTGGGCGAGGCCGACGGTGGTCGTCGACTTGCCTTCGCCGAGCGGCGTGGGGCTGATGGCCGTCACGAGGACGTACTTGCCACGCGGGCGCTCGCGCTCCATGCGCTCGATGCCCTCGATCGTGATCTTGGCCTTCGTGCTGCCGTAGAGCTCGATCTCGTCATCGGTGAAACCCAGCTCGTGG
This sequence comes from Chloroflexota bacterium, assembly GCA_037140135.1. GTDB lineage: Bacteria > Chloroflexota > Limnocylindria > Limnocylindrales > CSP1-4 > CAIXZV01. Next base: position 2,738 of record JBAXFC010000496.1, on the reverse strand, counting down.
GCGATCTCCGTGATCGGGCGGGGCTTGACCGTGCGAGCGATCTCGAGGTCGGACGGGAACGGCATCTACTTGGCCTCCGGGGTACTGACGGCGAGGGAGTGCGCGCCGAGGGGGATGCGGCCCGCGGCCTGGTCCCGCGCGGCACGGACGAGATGGGTGAGCAGGATCGCGTTGGTGAGCGGGCCGACACCACCGGGGACCGGCGTGATCGCCGACGCGGCCATGGCGGCGGACTCGAAGTGGACGTCGCCGACGACCTTGCCGTCAACCACGTTGATGCCGACATCGACCACGACGGCGCCGGGCTTGAGCATGTCGCCGGTGACGAAGTTGGCCTTGCCGATGGCGACGATCACGATATCCGCCGTGCGGATGATCGCCGGCAGGTCCTTGGTCTTGGAGTGGCAGATCGTGACGGTGGCGTTCTCGCGCAGCATCAGCAGGCCCGCAGGCTTGCCGATGACGTTGCTCCGGCCGACGACGACCGCGTGCTTGCCCTCGAGGGAGATTCCCGAGTGCTTGAGGATCTCGATGCTGGCGTGGGCGGTGGCCGGCAGGAACCCGTCGTAGCCGAGGGAGAGGAGGCCCGCGTTGAGCGGGTGGATCCCGTCGATGTCGCGCATCGGGTCGAGCGTGTCGATCACTGCGCGCAGCGGGATGCCCTTGGGCAGCGGCTGCTGGACGATGATCCCGGCGACCTTCGCGTCCGCCTGGAGCGTCTCGAGCGCGCTGCTCACGTCCTCCTCGGTCGCATCGGCCGGGAGCTCGACGAGCTTGCCGATGATGCCCACGAGGCGGCAGCCGTCGAGGATCTTGTGGAGATAGACCAGCGACGGGGCGTCGGCACCGACCACGAGGACGGCGAGGACAGGCGTGTACCCGTAGTCCGCCTTGAACTTGGCGACATCCGCCGCCACCTGCTCGCGGATCTCGGTACCGATGGGTCCGCCCCGCAGGAGACGGGGTCCGGGCTCGATCATCTGGGCATCACCCGCCGAACCCGGAGAGGGGCGGGCGGGCGTCGCCGCCGCGGACCGTCTCGCGCGTCTGGGAGGCCAGGCGCTCCACCTCGTGGCAGAGGCGGTCCGTGCGCTCGAAGAGCTCCCTCGCGAGCTCCTCGTCGCCGAGCGACGGGAGGTTGATGTACACGTTCGCGGCGGCCGAGCGGGCAGCGGCGACGGCCATCAGGCTCGAGACCTCAAGGTCCGAGGAGGCGTTCTTGTTCGAGCGGCCCGCGAGGCCCTCCGCCAGCGCGACTACCTCGAGGCACGCCTCGACGGTGCGCAGGGGGGCCATCGTGGCGGCCTTTGCGGCCTCGGCGAGGGCGGCCTTGCGAGCGGCCTTCTCCTCGTCCGTGTCGCGCGGCATCTTCATCGCGACGCCGAAGCCGGCATAGGCGGAGGCGTCCTCGTCCGCCAGGGTGAGGAGGCGGTCTGCGAGCGCCCGGCCGGCGGGGCCGCTCTCGGCCAGCAGCGCGGCGTGCTCCGCGTACTTGGGGCGCCCCTCGGAAAGGGCGGCGACCATCGCCACGAGCGCAGCGCCGAGGCTGCCGGCGATCGCCGCGGCGGCTCCGCCACCGGGAACGGGCTCGCCGGAAGCGAGCTGGTCAACGAACTGGGCGACGGTCAGGTCGCGGAAGGGGGTACTTGTGTCCACCCGCGGATTGTAGGCACCGGCCTGCAACCTTGAGGGGGGCCGGATCGGACGGATTGGAGGGTCCGGTCAGCCCACCGTGTTGCGTGGTGCGGCCGACCGGACCCAGGAGGGGCTCGCGGGGCGAGGATGCCGCCCGCCCGCAGGCAGCCCGTGGAGCCGGCGGGAAGGAGCCGCGACCCCGCGTGTGGTGACGATCCGTCAGGCTGCGACCGGGAGCCCGTCCAACCCCTCGATCGTCCAGCGACGCGAGCGGTGGAGGTAGATCAGCGCGAGCCGGACCTGCGGGGTGTCCACCTCGAACAGGGTGCGGGGGCCCGTGATCGCCGGGTAGGCGGAACGCTCATCGCGGACGCTGACCAGGCGGGTCACCGGGATGCGCTCCGCACCCAGGGTGATCTCCTGCGGCAGGCCGTGACGCCAGTCGGTGCGGACCTGGACGGTGACCGGTGCGACGCGAACCATCGCCATGGTGGTGTTCTCCTTGTCCTCGGCGGGAGGGTCGTCGTCAACCGGGGCACTTCCGGATGCGAACGCCTGTTCGTTTCGGTGTGACAGTAGACCGAACATGCGTTCGATGTCAAGCACCTTGCCCGAAGATTCCGCGGACGTTGTGTCAGCTGTGTGTCACATTGTTGCCATTGTTGTGCCACGCTCCGGGCTCGGTGACGCCGTGCGGCCCCGTGACGCCGTGCGGCCCCGTGACTCCTCGCCGAGTCAAGCCACGCTCGGCTCCACCACCGCGACGCAGGCGTGGGTCAGGCAGGGCACCTCGCCGCACGCAACCTCCGCCAGACCGGCATTCCGGCATGGAGTCCGCGCTCGCCGGCCCCCGTCCTGACGCACAGCCGAGTCACGGTGACTTCCAGGACCCTTCCTGACTCCTGCCCAAGTCACGGGCGGCCCGCAACGGGCCACGGATCGGCGTGCAAGGACGCCGGCGCTATCCCTCGTCGGGCGCCGCCGGATCCTCGTCCGGAACGGGCGGATCGATCCCGTCACCGGCATCGGGATCGGGTGCAGCAGGCTCCTCGCGGCGACGCCGCCCCGTGGGCGCTTCCGGCACCCCGAGCCGCCCCTCCACC
>JBAXFC010000495.1:0-3085 GCA_037140135.1 Chloroflexota bacterium | reverse complement strand
CTCGGACTGGGAGCGCTGGCTGGAGCTGTGCGCCCGCATCGACGGCTTCCCCCGCCACCTCTCGATCCACAGCGGCGGCATGCTGGTGACGGCCGCCCCCCTCATCGACATCGCGCCCATCGAGCGGGCCACGATGGCGGACCGTGTCGTCGTCCAGTTCGACAAGCGCGACGTCGAGACGATGAAGCTCATCAAGCTCGACCTGCTCGGCCTCGGCATGCTCGCGGCCATCGACGAGTGCGTCCAGCTCGTCGAGCACGACTGCGCCGTCTGCCTCGACCTCGACCGGATCCCCGAGGAGATCCCGGAGGTCTTCGAGATGCTCCAGGCCGCCGACACCGTCGGCGTGTTCCAGGTGGAGAGCCGGGCCCAGATGCAGACGCTGCCCAAGTCGCGTCCGGCGAGCCTCGACGATCTCGTGGTCGAGGTGGCGATCATCCGCCCGGGCCCCATCCAGGGCAACGCCGTCCACCCGTACCTGCGCCGCAAGCAGGGCCTGGAGCCCGTGACCTACCTCCACCCGAGCCTCGAGCCGATCCTCCACGACACCCTGGGCGTGATCCTCTACCAGGAGCAGGTGATGAAGATCGCCATCGAGGTGGCAGGCTTCACGGCCGCGGGATCGGACGCCTTCCGGCGGGCGATGGGCACCTACCGCAGTGCCAGGGAGATGGACAAGCTCCACGAGCAGTTCATCACCGGCTGCCAGGCCCGCCACGGCATCTCGCCCGAGGACGCCGAGGAGCTGTTCCGCCGGGTCGCCGCGTTCGCGAGCTTCGGTTTCGCCAAGAGCCACGCGGCGGCCTTCGCGCGGACCGCGTACGAGTCGAGCTTCCTCAAGCTCTTCTACCCGGCCCAGTTCGTGGCGGCGCTGGTCAACGCCCAGCCGATGGGCTTCTACCCGGTCGAGGTGCTCGTCAACGACGCCAAGCGCCACGGCGTCGCGATCCTGCCGGTGGACGTCAACCGGAGCGCCTGGCGCACGACCACCGAGTGGGTGGGCCGCCCCGGCTGGGCGACGGCAGGCCCCGCCGGCGACGACGGCTCCCACGACGCCGACGACGGCGAGCCCATGCCCGACGGCACCGGCATCGACGAGCGGCCGCGCCCCGTCCGGTCCCGGGTGTGCGTGATCCCGGGTGCAGCCTCACGCGATCGATGGGCGGCGGACTCGGTCACCGGCTGGGCGATCCGCCTCGGGCTGCACCTGGTCAAGGGGATCGGGCCCGAGCAGCAGCCGAGATTGGACGCGGAGGCCGCGCGAGGTCCGTACACGGGCCTCGCGGACGTCGTGGAGCGGACCGGCCTCGCCGAGGAGGTCATCGAGCGGCTGATCCGGGCGGGCGGCCTGGACTCGCTCGGGCGGCCCCGGCGGGAGCTGCTCTGGCAGTTGCGCGAGGTGGCCGGGGCGTCGAAGGGACGGATGGACGGCCGCGCCGTTCGCGGACGGGGTCGGGGCAAGGCGGCGGGCCGGCCGATGGACCTCCGCCTCCCCGCCACCGAGGCGCCGTCCCTGCCGCCGATCTCGGAGCCCGAGCGCCTGGGCGACGCCTATGCCGTGGTGGGGCTCGATGCGCGCAAGCAGGCGGTGGCGCTCTTCCGGGATGCGCTCGACACGATGGGCGTCCTGCCGGTCTCGGCCCTCGCAGAGCGGCGGCCGGGGCGGGTGCGGATCGCGGGTCTCGTGGTCACCCGCCAGCACCCGATGACCGCGAAGGGGACGGTCTTCCTCGCGCTCGAGGACGAGTCGGGGATGGCCAACGTCACCCTCTGGCCGGACACCTGGCAGCGGTTGCGCTCGATCGTCCGGCGCCACGCGCTGCTGCTGGTGGACGGGGACCTCCAGCGGGACGGCGAGGTGGTGAACGTGATCGCCCGCGAGGTGGTGCCGCTCACGGAGGCGGTGGCGGCGCTTGGCGGGCCGGAGGGGCCGGCGGGTGTGCGCCAGCTCGGGATGGCCGGGATGCGCCGGATGGGATAGCCGGTGGCCGGAGGGCGCGCGGAGACCTGGGACAAGGTCACCGCGCGGGAGGGAACGAGGACGGCGCCGCCTGAGAGAGGAGGAGGAGGGACGGCACCGTCAGACGGCGCCTCGCCCCGGAGTCGGCGGCCCCGATCCGGCCCGAGCTCCATTGCAGGGCCGCCGACACCGGGGCGAGACGCGTGTCTGCCCCTCTGTTCGTGCGACCCTGCGGGCCGGATTGCCGGGCTGCTCCGTCGTTCTGCAGCTCGTCGCCGAGCCTGCGCCGGGCTAGCGGCGGGAGGTCTGGGCGCGGCCCTTCTGCGTGCCACCCTTGGCCGACTGCCCCCTGGCGGGGCGCTGGCCACGGTTCGGGTTCGAAAGCTCGAGGAACCGGCGGTACCAGGCCAGGGCGGAGGCGAACAGCATCGAGCCGACCGGCGACAGTGCCGCGGCGTTGATGAGCACGGCCTCGTTGGAGGCGTCGCCCGAGAGCATCCGGCCGGCCGGCGTCTGCAGCACGAGGATGATCGCGACGGTCGCGAAGATGCCGTAGACGAGGCCCGCGAGCCACGAGCCGCGCTTGGCGGTGAAGCCGATGATGAAGGCGCCGACCGCGGGCGGCGGCTGGAGGAACATCGTGCCGACGAAGAACGGCACGGTGTTGGCCTGGAGGACGGCGTTGAGCCCGTCCTTGTCACCGACGGCGACCTTCGCGACAGCGTCCGAGTAGGAGACCACGAAGACCACCGACGCCACGACCGTCAGGCCGATGGCCAGCCAGAAACCCCAGTGCAGCAGGATCTGGGGCGCAGCCTTGAGATCCTCGACGATGTGGGGCGGGCGGTAGGCGCCCTTGAAGGCGGCCATGATGCTCGGGCGCGGCGGCTGGCCGGCCTGCGTGCTGGCGCCCTTGCGGGAGGTGCTGGACGAGACGGTGGTCGCGCCGTCCGTGCCGGGCTCGGTGGCGGTCGTGGCTGTCTCGGCGCGGTAGCGGCGCCGGGCCTCGGTGCGATCTGTGCGCTTGGCGCGAGCCACGAGCTCCTCCTGTCGGGACCAACCTGGACGCCGCGCGATGACGCGGCCGGTGCATGGTACCGGCTCCCCCGGCTCCCGGAGTTGAGT
>JBAXFC010000494.1:0-3094 GCA_037140135.1 Chloroflexota bacterium | reverse complement strand
ACAGGTCCCGGGTGAAGAACTGTGCGCGATCGGCGACGCCGGCCTTGCGCGCCGCTTCATTGCTGGCGTCGACCAGCGTGGGATCGAGTTCGACACCGAAGCCGCGCGCGCCGCGCTGTTGTACGGCAGTGATGACGATGCGCCCGTCGCCCGAGCCGAGGTCGATCAGAAAATCGCCCGGGCCCACCTCGGCGACATCGTCGAGCAGCTCCGCGCCCGCCCGTCCGTCCACGCCCGCGCCGAGGCGCAGCGCGAGGTGGGCCAGCTCGTGGTCCACCACGATCTGCTCGAGCACCAGCGTCTGGTCGCCGTCGAGCTCGCCGAACCCGACGATGATGTCCGCCCGCGCCGAGATCGAGGGCAGCATCGTGAGCAGCTTCTCGATGCACGCCTCGGGCCCGGTGTCGTGGGCATCGGTGGCGCAGCCGGCCGCCATCGTGGGCAGCCCGTACCGGCGGCCCATCACGGTCAGGGCCGCGCTCTGGATCCCCATCTCCGGCGTCCCGGCAAGGAAGCCGCCGGACCGGAAGTCCATCGAGCCCACGGCGCTGCCGTACTGGATCGGCCGGCCCGGGTGGGCGAGCTGGAAGATCACGACCGAGCTGAGCGCCTCGGCGTTGGCCAGGGCGATGTTGCCCAGCACCGACGCGGGTCCCGTGGTCCCGGGCACGGGCATCGGCAGGACGGTGACCGGGACATCCCAGGCGCCGAGGTCCAGGTACGCGTCGAGCATCTCGCCGTCGTGGACGAGGGGCGCCACCGGGCAGTAGACGACCGATGCCGGGTGCCGCTCGCGCACGGCCTCCCGCGAGCCGCAGAGCGCCTCGAGGATCGCACCCAGGTAGGGCGCCTGGTCGCGCCGGTGGAGCTCGTGCTGGCCGTGCTTGGACGTGGAGGTCAGCATCGCGGCGAACTCGTGGAGCGGGCGCGAGGCGACCGGCCGGTCGTTGGCGGCCACGGGCGGCCAGCCCATGACCATCAGCTCGCAGGCCTGGAGGATGCGCATCGCATCCACCGTGTCCTGCCGGCGGCCGTAGCGCCGCTCGCCGGTCGTGAAGTCGCGCATGAACGCGGCCGTCCCGTCCATGGCGAAGCGGGTGACGCCCGACGGCATGGCGTAGTCGTAGGCCTGGTTGCGGGCACCCAGGGTGAACGCCCGCGGCGCCGTCGCAAGCGCCGCCTCCACGACCGCTCCCGGCATCCGGACCAGCCCGGTCTCGTCGTCCACCGAGGCGCCCGCGGCGGCCAGGATCGGCCGTGCCAGCTCCCCGTGGACCCGGACCCCGACCTCGGCCAGGATCCGCATCGACGCTTCGTGAACCCGCTCCTGCTCGTCCTCGGACAGGAACCCAGACTCGTACCTCATCCCGATCCTCTCCAGCCCGTCGCGGGCGCTCAGGCTTCCATCGATGCGCGCGCCGCCTGCTCGAGGCGGACCAGCTCCTCGGCCACGCCATCGGCGAACGGGAGCGGCTGGTGGCTGTTGATGGCCGCAAACGCCTTGTCCCGGCATTCGACGAGGATGTCCGGCCGGCCCACGGCCTCGAACTTGTCCCAGCCCTGGTGCCAGCCGATCCGCGGCAGCATCCACTCGCCACCGCGGACCGCGGCGCGGGTCTCGACCCGGGACAGGAAGTCGCCGACCGGACCCACCTCCTCGAGGGCCGCGACGACGTCCGTCTCCCCCGCGCCCAGTCCGATGCCCTGGTGGAGGCGCCGGCAGGCGCGGTAGACCTCGACGTCGAGCAGGTAGCTCTCCAGGCACAGCGTGGACGCCCCGCCGAGCGAGCCGGGGCCGATCAGGACGTCCGGCCACGAGAGGACCGGCAGCATCCAGTTGATCGTGCGCTCGTACGACGCCTGGATGCCGGCGACGAAGTGGTCCGTGCCCCCGTTGGACGCCGTGACCGGGAGGCCGTACCAGTGGCCCATCTCGGTCGTGGCCGCCCCGAGCAGCGAGTGCTCCGGCCCGCCGCCCGCCCAACGCCCGGACCGGGGCTCCATGGCCGCCAGCGCCGGCCCGTACAGGACCACGGTGCCCGGCTGCGCCGCCTGGACGAGGCAGATGGTGCCGAGGACCTCGGCATTGCCCGAGACGATCGTGGACCGCAGGCCGGTTGGAGCCGAGGTGCCCATCATCGGCATGGGCATGATGCAGATCGGGATGTCGTAGCCGACGGTGGCGAGATAGGCGTCCGTGTGCTCCTGCTCCATCGCGAGCGGGCTCACGGGGCAGTACAGGACGCTGTACGGCTTGAGCTCGCGGACGCGCTCCCTGCTGCCGTAGATGGTCTCGAGGACCCGGAGCAGCCAGGCGGCATCCGCCTCGGTGGCGATCTCGTCCTGGATGTGCTTGCTGAACAGCTCGTGCGCCAGGCGCCAGTGGCGGACGGCCGCGGCCGGACCACCCCCGGCCTCGACCCCGGACGTGACCATCCGCCAGTACGCGCCGATCTCGTCGAGGGAGTCGGCGAGCTTGGTGGCATTCGCCCAATCGTCCCAGGTGGGCTGGCGCCGCACGCCGCTGACCGGGTCGTAGAAGGTGGTGGTCTCGCCATCCGGCATCAGCGTGCAGTCGCCCTGGTTGAGCCGGACCACGTGCCCGGGCCGCCGCGCGCCGAGCGTGGCCTCCTTGGGCGTCAGGGAGAGGGAGCGCTCGATGAGCTCGCGCGGGAAGCGGACGCGGCGATCGCCCTCGTCGACCACGGCCCCGGCGGCGGCCAGGATCCCGCGCGCCTTCGGCGAGTCCACGCGCATGCCGACCCGCCCGAGCGCGACCACGGATTGCTCGTGGATGCCCGTGATCTCGTCGTCGGTCAGGACTCGCAGGTGGGTCGGCATCTTGCAGGCTCCGGGGTGGCTCACGGGCGGCGGAGGGTGACATGGCAGGGCGCCGGCCGAGGCTAGCACCGGGCAGCGCGTCGGAGGACCTCCGGCCCGGGCCGTGGAACCGGCGGGCCGCCTCGGGCGTCATCGTCCCCTGCCCCATCGCCGCGTCCCACCCGAGGTCCTGCCGTGACTCCCGCGTCCCTCCGCCCACCAGCCCCCTCCCCGTTCCGGGGCCGGCGCGCCGCCCTCGCCCCGGCCCCCGCTT
>JBAXFC010000493.1:0-3104 GCA_037140135.1 Chloroflexota bacterium | reverse complement strand
CCGAGACCACGCCCACCTGGAGGCTGATCTGGGCGCCGTAGAGAATGCGCGAGAAGACGTCGCGGCCCTGGAGGTCGGTACCCATGATGTGCTGCCACGAGGGCGCCTGGAGCCGCTCCGCCAAGGTGCCCTCGAGGGGTCCGTAGGGGGCGATGACGGGAGCGAAGAGCGCGGCCCCCACGAAGATGACGATGCACACGAAGCCCACCATCGCGGGCTTGTTGCGCAGGAGGCGGCGGAACGCGTCGCTCCAGAGGCCGCGGCTGACGCGGCGCTCGGCGACGGGGGCGGGTCCGGTGGTGCCCTTCACGGCGGTCGCCTGGCTCATGAGTACCGGATCCTCGGGTTGAGATACGCGTACAGGATGTCCACGACCAGGTTCACCAGCAGGAAGATGAGGGCGAAGATCATGATCGCTCCCTGGACGATGAAGTAGTCGCGGTTGCCGATGGCGTCCACCACCCAGCGGCCGACGCCGTTCCAGGCGAAGACCGTCTCGGTCAGGACGGCGCCGCCGAGGAGGCCGCCCACCTGGAGGCCGATGACGGTCACCACCGGCAGCCAGGCGTTGCGCATGATGTGGCGCGCGTCCACCCGCTTCTCCTTGAGACCCTTGGCGCGCGCGGTCCGGACGTAGTCCTCGTTGGCCACGTCGAGCACCGCCGCGCGGGTGATGCGGGCGATGATCGCGAGCGGGATCGAGCCCAGCGCGATGGACGGCAGGATCAGGTGCTTGAGAGCGTCCCAGAAGAGGTCGAGGCGCCCGGCCAGCAGCGTGTCCACCAGCATGAAGTTGGTGACGGTCTTGAGGTTCGCCGCGGCGTGGGCGTCGATCCGCCCCTGCGTGGGCAGCCATTCGAGCTTGACGCCGAAGAGGTAGACCAGGACCAGGGCGAGCACGAAGACCGGGATGCTGATCCCGAGCAGGCTGATCACGGTCACGCTGCCGTCGATCCAGCCCTGGACGTTGCGGGCGGCCAGGCGGCCGAGGGGGATGCCGACACCGACCGCGAAGATCAGGGCCGCGACGGTCAGCTCGATCGTCGCCGGGAACTTGATCGCGAACTCGGTGAGCACGGGCTTGTTGTTGATGATCGAGGCGCCGAAGTCACCCGACAGCAGGCGGCCCAGGTAGCTGATGTACTGCTGCCAGAGCGGCAGGTCCAGGCCCAGGTTCTCGCGCAGCCGGTGGCAGGCGTCGGGCGTGGCGTGCTGGCCCAGGATCGAGCGGCAGGGATCGCCTGGCAGCAGGTGGATGAACGCGAACAGCACGATCGACAACCCGAACAGCACGGGGATCGCTGCGATCAGGCGTCGAACGGTGTACTTCAGCACATCCGGGTTCCGGTGGGGGTTTGGTATGCGGCGTCCCCGGGGCCGAGGGCCCCGGGGACGCCGCCGTGGTTCGGGTTCAGGCGCCCGCGGAGCGGGCGCCGTCCGTCACCGTCCTAGTTCGCGCGATCGAGCCAGACGGTGGAGAGGTACTCGTTGAGGGCGCCGCTGCCCACGAAGCCCTTGACGTCGGCACGAGCCGCTGCCGGGGGCGTCGAGTTGACGAGCGGGATGGTCGGCATGTCGGCGCGGATCAGGTCCTGTGCCTTCTCCCAGAGCGACTTGGCGGTGGCCTCATCGGTCGCAGCCAGGGCGTCGTTCATGGTCTTCTCGAGCTCGTCGTTCTTGTAGGCGAACTCGGTGGACGGGGCGCCATCGACATAGCCGAAGAACGCGGTCTTGAGGAAGTTGTCCGGGCCGGCCCAGTCGCAGGTCCAGCCGAGGAGCCACGCCTCGAAGTTGCCGGCGTACTCGTGGTCGAGGTAGTCAGGGCGCCAGGTCTCGGTGTGCGGGGTGATCGTGAAGCCGACGGCCTCGAGGTCGCGGCTGACGGCCTCGAAGATGCCCTTCGGATCGGGCATGTACGGGCGCGTCACGTCCGAGGGGTAGTAGAGGTCGATGGTCAGGTCGGTCACGCCGGACTCGGCGATGAGCGCCTTGGCCTTCTCGGGATCGTAGGTCGGCAGCCCGAGCGGCTTCGCGTACTGCGTGTTGACCGGCATCCAGTTGTCCGCGGGGACCGCAAGGCCGGCGTAGAACGCGTCGATCAGCGCCTGCTTGTTGATCGCGTAGCCGATGGCCTCGCGGATCTTGAGGTTGCTGACGGGCACGTACTTCTGGTTGAGCGAGAGCTGGGCCGCGTTGCAGGACGCGCCGCGGTCGATGACCTGCAGCGTGGTGTCGTCCTTGACGGTCTTCACGTCGAGCGGGGCGATGGTCTGGACGACGTCGAGCTCACCGGTGGAGAGGCCGTTGAGGCGCTGGGCCTCCTCGGCGACCGGCTTGAACACGACCTGGTCCACGTGCGCCTTGGCGCCCCAGTAGTCGGCGTTCTTCTCGATCGTGACGTGATCGCCGACGACCCACTCCTTGAACTTGAAGGGGCCGGTGCCGACCATCGAGCCCGCGCCGCCCTGGGCGTACGCGATCTTGGACACGTCGGTCACGGTGTTGTCGGCACCGCCGGCCTTGAGGGCCGTGGGACTCGAGATCGCGAAGACCGTGAGGGTCTGCGCGATGAGGAAGTTGGACTGGGCCTTCTTGAGCGTGATCGCGACCGTGGCCGGGTCAACGGCCGTGGCGCTCGCGATGTTGCTGGAGTCGCCGTAGCCGCCGAAGACCGCACCCGCGTAGTAGGTGTAGTCCTGGAGCTCCTTGGGGAAGTTCTTCCAGCGGTCGTAGTTGTAGACCACGGCGTCGGCGTCGAACGCGGTGCCGTCGTGGAACTTGACGCCCTGGCGGAGCTTGAACGTGTAGGTCAGGCCGTCAGCGGACGAGCTCCAGGACTCTGCCAGCGCAGGCTCGATCCCGGACGTGGTGCCGGCCTTGAGGGCGACGAGGCCCTCCATGACGTTCTGCATCACGTAGGACGAGTTGCTGTCGTCCACCATCGACGGGTCGGTCCGGGTCATGTCGCCCGGCAGCGCGACCACGAGTCGGTCCGTCCACACCGCGAGGTGGAGCGCCGCGCCTCGGCCCTGGACGGCCTCGGCGTCCGCAAGGGCGAGCGCGTGGCCTACCAGCTGCGGAAGGGGCCGGAGTGCCTGCTGCTC
>JBAXFC010000492.1:0-3125 GCA_037140135.1 Chloroflexota bacterium | reverse complement strand
GCGGGTGCATCGGGTGGGCGTCCACGGTGAGGTTGATGAACTGCCAGGTCTCACGGGTGCCGTAGCTCGGGGTCTCGGTCACCTTGTACTCGAACGGCACGCCGTTCAGCTGCATGCCGAGCGGCATGAGGGTCACGCCGTCGACCCGCTCGTTCAGGTAGACCTGCCGGACGATCTGCTTGCCGTTGTTGGCGACGGGCAGCGGCGCGGTGCGCAGGTCGACGAAGCTGAAGTCCTTCATGAACGCCGGGTTGGCGGGCATGCAGATGTTGGCGTAGCTGGTCCCGACCTTGGTCAGGTTCGCGGCCATGTTGCCCGGCGTCCAGGTGACGGCCAGGGCGGCGACCTTGCCCGCGGCGGCCTTGCAGCTCTTGACGCCCGGACCGGTGGCGCCCCGGATGTTGAAGCTCATGATGAGGTTCATGTCCGCGAAGGGCGACTTGGCCACCTGCGGCGTGAGGCCGGCCGGGAACGGGGCCGCGGCGCTGTTGGTCATGTACACGTCGTAGTCGGCGCCGGCCGCCGCGATGGCCGCGGTGGGGGCGGCTCCGAAGTTCACGAGCAGCTCGTAGCGCTCGCCGGGGCACATGATGAACGACATGGCCCGGACCGGAGCCTGGAGATAGCCCTGGTCGTTGGCGATGATCCAGAAGGGCTGGTTCGGGGTGACCGCAGCGCCCGGAGCCGGGGCGGCAGCACCCTTGGCGACGGCCTGGAGGCCGGCGGTGTAGCAGCGCGAGTCGGAACCATCGACGATGCGGATGCGGTACCAGCCCGGCTCGACGGTCTTCTTGGGCCAGAGCACGCCGTTCACGAGGGAGTGGTCACCGAAGTACTCGGGGACCCAGACCGGGTGGACGAGCGGGTTCACGCCGGAGGTGACCGAGGTCATTCCGCCGGGGAGGCAGGCGGCGCCGACGCCGAGGGCCGCGCAGGCAGCCGTCCCCGCGAGCGGGACACCGGCCGGAGGGGTCTGGCCGAGGCCATTCGAGAAGTTGATGCTGCCGTCCTCGTTGAAGGCCCGGTCCTGGACCGCCAGGAAGAGGTCGTACAGGGGAATGTTGAGCGCGTTGCGGGGCTCGGTCACCGGGTCGAGCCAGGTGTACTCGGAGCCGGCAGTGATGTAGGTCGCGGCGGTGGGCAGCACGGTGGGAGGAAGCCAGCCGGTCAGCGCGCCGTGCTTGAGGGGCTCCTTCACGGGGAAGAATCCGGCCGGACCGGCGATCACGTTGTGGTGGGTCTTGCCGAGCGAGTGGTCGTGGAACCAGATGGTCGCCTCTTCCTGGACCATCGGATAGGTGTAGATGTCCGAGTTCCCGGTGGGGCGCTTGAGCGCGATGTTGGTCGGGCTCTCGAAGGGCGGGTTCACGAAGTTCTGGGCGACGCCTGCGTAGGCGGCGGCCGAGTTCTGGTTGCCGAACCACTTCTCGGCGAAGCCGTCGGTCGAGGCCGGAGTCTCGGCGCCGTGCAGGTGGGTGACCCACGAGTTGTCCGGCTGCTGCGGGCTGCCGAAGTGGTTCACGCCGTCAGGGGGAATGTTGGCGTTGGCGAGCGCCGGGTCGATCCGGGCCTTCACGCCCATGAAGGTGCGGTCGATGGCGCAGGGCCAGTCGGCGGCCTCGGGGTGCGGGCAGAGGACGTGGTTGTTGGGGAACTCGTTCACCCACTTCACGACGACCGGGGTGCCCTTGTTGGCGCGGATGCTGATGGACGGCCAGGTAGCCACGTAGTTGTTGGCCGACCAGCTCGCGGCGGGGCCAGCGGGGATGGCGAGGAGCTTGGTCACCGGGCCGCCGCCGTTGTTGATCTGCCCCACGCCCCAGATCGGCGTGAAGAGCGGGTTGCCGGCGGGGATCTTGCCGCCCGACGAGCAGTAGGCGCTCTTGAAGGTGGCGTTCAGGTCGGACGGGCAGGCGCAGCCGGTCGCCACCTGGCAGGTCAGGCCGGTCCACTGCATCCCGTTCGGGACCGCAGGGCCCACGGCGGGGTTCGGAAAGAGGCCGGCCGTGGCGAGGGCCTGGAAGCCCCACGCCTCGTGGAGGCCGATCTCGTAGTAGTCGGCGCCCGCGTAGGTCGCGGTGTCGGGGGCGTAGTCGGGCGGGTTGAGCACTTCCCAGACGAACTTCTCGTTCGCCGCGGGGAGCACCGGGGGCAGGTCCGCGAACGGCGCGAGCGCGCCGCAGCCGGCCCATCCACCGGCGGAACGCTGCGCACTGGCGGCGGTGCCCGTGTCGCACGCGAAGCTGCTGGCGGCGACGGCGCAGGACGTGAGCATCGGGAAGAGCTTGCCCGCGCCGCCCGCGTTGTTCGCGTCGGCGACGCACTGGCTGGGATACGGGTAGCTCACCTGGTAGTTGGAACCAGAGGGCCCGAGCGGGTTCTGGACGGGGAACGCGGAGTTGGACGCGGCAGCGTTGGTGTTGGACGGCGCGAAGACGATCTGCGCGCTGGCCGCCGTGGCCCACGCCAGACTTCCGGCTGCTGCGACGGCGAAAATCACTCTCTGGATCCTGCTCACGTTTCTCTCCTGGAAGCCGCCGGGCTCGGCGAAGCGACCACTTGGGTGAAGGGTTTCCCCACCGGGGAACTGCCGACCGGCCATCGCGTGCCGTCTGCACGCGCCGCCTCTCGGTTCGCTGACAAATTGCTTACGACGGGCCGAAAGCGCACGTACCCAAAATGAGGTACCGCTCATTCGGCGACCGGGCTCGGCCCTGTCAAAGTGGACCCAGTTAGTAAAGTATTAGAAATCCTTACATTACAGTTACCTACATCGACAGGATGCGGCAAATTGTCACGGCATCCGGGCACTCGAGACGCCTGTGCATTTCATAGACAAGCTGACTCTTTATTACCCCTAAAGGGGTACCTTATCACCACTTGGAACGGGGTCAATGACCAGCGGGGGTATGACGGATCGGTCATGCGACTCGACGTTTACGCCCCAAAGTAGACATCTGCAGACCATAGCTGGAGGGCGGAAATCACCCGAGGGGCCCGATCCGGGCGGGCAGCGCCGTGGTCCGGACTTGACCGTAAGTGAACACGCTCCGTCCGCGCTGCGTGCCGTGGCGGTTCGAGGTATCTTCCGCGCCCCATGGCGCTCATCGATCTCGATCCCCAGT
>JBAXFC010000491.1:0-3129 GCA_037140135.1 Chloroflexota bacterium | reverse complement strand
GCCCCACCGGATGCTCCCGCAGCCACCGCACGCGGGGACCGGGGCCGGGCGCGACTGACGGGTCGCCGGCATGATCCCGGAGCTCCGGCTCGGCGGCATCGTGGTCGGCACGCACGACCTGTTCTCCACCGCGGGGATCCTGGTCGGGCTCGCGATCTACTACACGGCGCTCCGGCGGCGCGGCATGCTCGACGAGCGGATCCTGTTCATCTCGCTCGCGGTGCTGATCGGCGGTGGCCTGGGCGGACGGCTCCTGCTCGCGTGGGAGCACCTGCCAGCCTACGAGGACCTCGGCCAGGCGCCCCTGACCTGGGTCATCGAGCACAGCGGAAAGAGCCTCCTGGGCGCGATCGCGGGCGGCTGGATCGCCGCCGTCGTGGCGAAGTGGGCCTTCGGCTACCACCGGTCCACCGGGGACTGCTACGCGCTGGCCATCCCGGTTGCCGTCGCCATCGGGCGCGTGGGCTGCCTCCTCTCGGAGCTGCCGCTGGGCACGCCCACCACCCTCCCGTGGGGCATCAGCGTCCCGGCCGCGGCGGCCGCCGGCTTCGCGCGATGCCCGGGGTGCGAGCTGCCGATGCATCCGTCGATGCTGTACGAGATCGCCTTCAACCTGGTCGCGATCGCGGTGATCCTGCGCTGGGGGCGCAGGGTCCCGGTCCAGGGCGACCTGCTCAAGGCGTACCTGCTGGGAGCGTTCGTCTTCCGGTTCCTCGTCGAGTTCGTCCGCGGCAACGAGCCACAGGCCTTCGGGCTCACCGGCCCCCAGCTGGTGCTGCTCCCGATGACGGCCCTGCTGGTCCTGCACTTCGTCCGCGAGTCACGGTCCGGCGCCTGGCGCGTCCCCATGGCACCACGACCGGCGATCGCCCAGCCAGACACGCAAGGAGGTGTCGGCCATGTCCGGACCTGATCCGCGACCCGAGGCGGTGGAGACGGCCGCCGCGTGGATCCGCGAGTACGGCTCCCAGTTCAGGCGCGAGGCGCTCGACGAGCGCCTGCGCAGCCAGGGGTATTCCGAGCTCGAGATCCTCGATGCGCACCGCCGCGCCGAGCAGACGGCCGAGGAGATCCCGGGCCGCAGGGACCTGCGCGCGACCGCCGCGGTCATCACCATCACCGGGTTCCTGGGCGCATGGGCGCTGGTCGCGTTGCCGCCGTTGCTGGCGGGCAGGATGGACCAGGGAATGGTCTGGCTCATGGTCGGCATCCTGGCCTTCATCCTCGCGCTGATCGGCCTTCCGACCCTGATCCTGATCTCGGACAGCAAGCGGCTCCGGCGCGGCACTGTCAACACCGTGATCGCGATGCTCGCGATCCCCTTCGCCCTGCTGGTGATCGTGGCCGGCCTGTGCGTCTCGGCGCTGCGAGGCGGCACGGCGTGACAGCGGGCGTGACGGGCGCAGGGCGCCCGTACCTCCTCGCCCGGATGGTGCTCAGCCTCTGCGGCGCGTGCCTCCGCGAGCACCCGGACCTGGCCCTCGACTACGAGCGCGACGTGCTCCAGGGGGTCCTCGCTGAAGAGGACGGCTCCGTCTGGCTCCGGCGTCGCTGCCGGCGTGGCCACGGGGAGGTCGTGAGCCTCTACGAGGAGGATGCGGCGCTCTGGCGCGAGCTCCAGGCGTGGCGCGCGCCCACCCGCTGGCTGGAGCCGGACGTGCCCACGGCATCCGATGACGCCCGCCCGATCCCGATGGGCTATCTCGACGGCCTCGGCGCCCTGCAGGAGCAGCACACCTGCATCCTGCTGGTGGACCTGACCGAGGACTGCAACCTCGCCTGTCCGCCCTGCCTCGCCGGCAGCCGACCGGGCCGCGACCGGTACGCGCCGGCCTCGTCGGTGCTGGCGTCCGTGGATCGTGCCATCGCGGCGGAGGGCGGCAGGCTCGACGTCGTCATGCTGAGCGGCGGCGAACCCACCATCCATCCCCGCCTCGAGGCGATCATCGACGGCCTCCTCGACCGGGAGATCAGGCGCGTCATCGTCAACACCAACGGCCTCCGACTCGCCCGCGACGATGGGCTCCTCGCCCGCCTGGAGGCGTGCCGGCCCCGCGTGGAGCTCTACCTGCAGTGGGACGGACCGTCGGCCGCGGCCTCACGAGCACTCCGCGGTGCGGACCTCGTCGGCACCCACGAGCGAGCGCTGGAACGGGCCGCCGGCGCCCGGATCTTCACGACCCTCGCCTGCGCGGTCGAGGCGGGCGTCAACGACGGCGATGTCGGGGCCGTCCTGCGCCGCGCGCTCGAGACGGACTACGTCGGGGGCGTCGTGTTCCAGCCGCTGTTCGGCGTGGGGCGCGTGGACCCCCGGGCCCGCGTGACCGCCACCGGTGTCATCCGGCGCCTCGGTCGGCAGGCCCCGGAGGCGATCAAGGCCGAGGACTTCGTCGCGCTGCCCTGCAGCCACCCCGACTGCACGGCGCTCACGTACCTCGTCCGCGACGACCACGGCGCCTGGCGCTCGCTCCCGGACCTCGTCGGCCGCGAGCGGATGCGCGACCACCTGGGGCTCGCGAGCAACCGGGTCATGCCCGATGACGTCATGTGGGACTCGCTGGGCGCGCTGCTGTCGGGGTCGATGTCGGCCTCGCGGGCGGACATGGTCGAGCACCTCGTCGCCCTGGCCACGGCGTGCCGGATCGATGTCGGCGGGTTCATGCGAACCCTGGCGCGGTCCGTCCTGGGCCGTCGGGACGGGATCGAGGAGGCAGCCCTGCGGGTCAAGCGGATCAGCGTCAAGGGATTCATGGACGGCTGGACGCTCAACGTGGAGCGGCTGCGCCAGTGCTGCGTGCACGTGGCGACCGTGGAGGCCGATGCCGGATCAGCTCCGGTGCGCATCCCGTTCTGCGCCCGCAACACGATCCCCGGGCTCTACGCCCGGGCGAACCGGGGCCTGGCACCGGGAGCGCTCCTCGACGATCACTGAGCCCCGGACAAACGAGAACCGGGCCGCGTTGCCGCGACCCGGTTCGCTCGTTACAGGTGCTGGAGGTCAGCCGCCGCGCTGGGCGCGGAAGCAGTCCGAGCAGTAGACCGGCTTGCCGTTGGTCGGGCGGAACGGGACCTTGGCCTCACGACCGCAGGACGAGCAGGTTGCCGCGAACATCTCGCGAGGCCCGCTGC
>JBAXFC010000490.1:0-3148 GCA_037140135.1 Chloroflexota bacterium | reverse complement strand
TCACCGCCCCCATGCGCGCCTTCCTCGCCGGCATCGAGGCCGCCGTCCCGCCCGATGTCGCCCGCCTGGTGGCCGCCGTCTCGGACGACGACCCGCGCCGCGCCGAGGCCGCCATCCGCTCCCTGTGCGACCCGATGTACGCCCGCGCCATCCGCGCCCTGGTCCGCGACACGATCAGCCCCGACGTGATCCACGCGGGCGTCAAGTACAACGTGATCCCCGGCGAGGCGGTCATCGAGGTGGACTGCCGGACCCTCCCGGGCACGACGTCGGACGACATGCGCGAGGAGATCCTCGCGCGCCTCGGCGACCTCGCACCGCACTGCACCCTGGAGTACGTGATCGGGGCCCCGGCCGTCGAAGCCCCGGCGAGCGGCCGCCTCTACGACCTGATGGCCGACACCATCCGCGCCCATGACCCCGAGGGCATCCCCGTCCCGGTGATGGCGCCCTTCGCCACGGACGCCAAGGCACTGCTCCCGCTCGACATGCCCATCTACGGCTTCTCGCCGCTGCGCCTGGACCCGGACGAGCGCTTCCTCGAGCGGTTCCACGGCGTGGACGAGCGCGTTGGCCTCGAGGCGCTCCGCTGGGGCCTGCCCGTCCTGTACGACGTGACCTGCGGCTTCTGCGAGTGACGGCGGGCGTCAGCCGCCCGGGCGCACCAGGCGGCCGCGCCGGCTGATCGCGCTCGTCGCGAGGGCCGCCACGCCCATCGCGATCAGCGCCCGCTCGGAGCGGGGCATCGGCCGGACCGCGGCAAGGAACTGCTCCGCGCGTGCCCGGTCCACCATCCGCAGCACGGCCTGGCCGCGCGGCGTGAGCCAGACGGAGCGCTGGCGCGCGTCGTCCTCCTCCACCCGCCGCTCGACGAGGCGGCGCTTCACCAGCCCGTCCACCAGCCGTGACGTGGCGGACGGCGACCGCCCGATGCCCTCGGCAAGGTCGGCGATCGTGGTGGTGGCGCCCTCGGCGAGGACGTAGAGCGCGGCGAGCTGCGTGAAGCCCAGGTTGAGCTCGCCCAACTGGGAGGCGAAGCCCACGACCAGCTCCCGCCAGAGCGCCCGGCCCATGGCCACCCGCTCGCTGATCTGGCGCACGTTCTGGATCCGCGTCCCGGCCGACACGACCGGCGCGGAGAGGTCCGCCTCGAAGACGCGCGCGATCACGCGCGACGGGGCGCCGCGGCGGCGGGAGCGGAGCAGGGCCTCGGGCAGCTCGGGGCCGGCGGCGGGGTCCGAGGCGCGCACCCTCGGCCGGCGCACGGGCGCCGCCCGTGAGGGCGCCGTCTGCCCGGGTGTCTGCTGCGCGGGTGCGGGCTGCCCGGGTGCGGGCTGCTTGGGGTCGTCGGTCACAGGGGGATCCTCACGCCCCGAGCGTAGGTCGGGCCGGGTATTCCTGCAACCATGCACGCAAATCGCCGCCTTCGGGCGCAACTCGCACTACGCTTGCGCCGATGAGCCAGATCGCATTCGTCTTCCCCGGCCAGGGCAGCCAGTTCGTCGGCATGGGCAAGGCCCTCGCCGAGAGCTCGCCCGCCGCCGCAGCCGTCTTCGCCGCAGCCGATGCCGCCCTTGGTGAGCCGATCAGCAAGCTCGCCTGGGAGGGTCCCGAGGAGGATCTCAACCGGACCGAGAACAGCCAGCCCGCCCTGCTCGCCTGCTCCATCGCCTACCTCGAGGCCGTGAAGGAGCGCTGGTACGAGCTCCAGGTGGACATCCCGGAGCCCGCCTTCGCCGCCGGCCACTCGATGGGCCAGTACACCGCCCTCGTCGCCGCAGGTGCCCTCTCGCTCGAGGACGCCGTCCGCCTGGTCCGCATCCGCGGCCAGAGGATGCACGCGTCGGGCACCGGTCGCGAGGGCCGCATGGCCGCCGTCATCGGCCTCGACGACGCCAACCTGCCGGAGCTCGTCCGCCAGGGGTCCGAGCACGGGGTGTTCGGGATCGCCAACCGCAACTCGCCGGGCCAGGTCGTGATGTCCGGCGAGCGGGCCGCGGTCGAGGCGTCGCTCGCCATCGCCAAGACGCTCGGCGCCAGGCGCGCGATCGAGCTGCCGGTCTCGGTTGCAGCCCACTCCCCGCTGATGGCCGAGGCGGCCGAGGGGATGCGCGAGGTCCTCGCCTCGATCCCATTCCACGATCCGGAGCCGCCGCTCCTCGCCAACGCCGACGCCCGCGTGATCACCACGGCCGAGGGCTGCCGCGCAGAGCTCGTGGACCACCTGACCACGGGCGTGGACTGGGTGGGCGCGATCCGGGCCATGGAGGCCGCCGGCGTCACCACCTTCATCGAGATCGGACCCGGGCAGGTGCTCACCGGACTCATCAAGCGGATCGCCCCCGGCGCCACCGTCATCGCGCTCGATGACAAGGCCGCGGCCGACCGCCTCAACATCCCCTTCGCCGAATCCGCCGCCGAACCCACCGCCTGACCGGCGGTCGGACACACACACCCGAGAGGAAGCATGCTGCGCCAGCCCGATTACAACCGTCGCGTCGTCGTTACCGGCCTCGGAGTCATCAGCCCCGTCGGCAATGACAAGGCCACTGTGTGGAACAGCCTGGTCAACGGGGTGTCCGGGCTCAAGCTGATCACGAAGTGGGACCCCGAGCGGTACACGCACAAGGTCGCGGGCGAGGTCACGGACTTCGATCCCAAGGCCTGGATGGATCCCAAGGCGGTCCGGCGCAGCGAGCCCGCCATGTGGTACGGCGTCGCGGCCGCCAAGCAGGCGGTCGCGGACGCGGGCCTCGAGATCACCGACGAGAACCGCGAGGACATCGGCGTGGTCTTCGGGACCGGTGCCGGCGGCCAGACGCTCATGATCGAGAACTGGAACATCCTCCACACCAAGGGCCCGGACCGCGTCGCCCCCACGTTCATCGCGAACGGCCTGGTGGACTCCACGTCGGGCATGATCGCGATCGAGACCGGCGCCATCGGCCACAACATGTGCATCGTCACCGCCTGCTCCACCGGCACCAACGCCGTGGGCGAGGGCGCGGAGCTGATCCGCCGCGGCGACGTCCACACCGTGATCGCGGGCTCGGCCGAGATGCCGCTGCTCGAGGTGGCCCACGCGGGCTTCGGCAACATGCGCGGCCCGGGCGCCCCCCGCGAGGGCCGCCCGATCGCCGACACCAGC
>JBAXFC010000489.1:0-3157 GCA_037140135.1 Chloroflexota bacterium | reverse complement strand
CCAGGGCGTGTTGCGGGCGTACTGGCCGACCATGCTGTTGAGCGCGATCGAGAGCGTCCAGTCGTTGACCGTCTGGCCCACGAACATGTAGCAGGTCAGGTACTCGGTCCAGCCGCCGAGGAAGCCCAGGAACCCGGTGACCGCGATCGCCGGCGTCGAGAGCGGCAGCACGATCTTGAGGAACGTCTGGTTCTGCGACGCCCCGTCCACGAACGCGGCCTCCTCGAGGTCGCGCGGGATCGTGTCCAGGTA
Source organism: Chloroflexota bacterium (assembly GCA_037140135.1). GTDB lineage: Bacteria > Chloroflexota > Limnocylindria > Limnocylindrales > CSP1-4 > CAIXZV01. Next base: position 2,905 of record JBAXFC010000489.1, on the reverse strand, counting down.
GCCCTTGAGGTTCCAGATGGCGAACGGCAGCTGGCCCGAGATGACGGCCAGCGAGACGCCCACCAGAGACGCCCGCACGTTGAACGTGAGGTCGCCGAACTCGATCCGGAACTGGTTGAGGAAGACGTAGAGCGGGATGATCGTGGCCACCGACGGCAGCATCAGCACGCCGAGGATGATGATCATCAGCGTCTCCCGGCCGCGGAACTTGAGGCGCGAGAACGCGTAGGCGGCCAGGATGCCCAGGCTCACCGCGATGCCGGCGCTGAAGAACGCGATCTTGAGGCTGTTGAGCCCGAGGCCGATGAAGCTGATCGGGTTGCTGGTGGGCTGGGTGATGACCTTGATGTACGAGTCGAAGGTCCAGCCGGGCGGGATCAGGTTGAGGCCGTCGGGCTTGAACAGGTTCCTCGGGTCGATCGAGATGCTGAAGATCCAGATGACCGGGAACAGGACCGTGAACGAGACCAGGATCAGCGCGCCCTGCAGCAGGAGCTGGCGGCGGATGGGCAGCCGCTTCTCGTGCTCCTTGGAGCCGCCTTTGCCGAGCCACGAGCGGAGTCCGCGGTTGTTCTTGCCGACGAGGGTCTGACCGGAAAGTGCTGCCATCGTGGTCCCCCTCAGTCCGCGTAGCTCTTCGTCGCCTTGGCGAGCCGGTTGGTCACCAGCGTCACGGCGAGGAGGAGGAAGAACAGGTAGACCGAGAAGGCCGCGGCGACGCCGTAGAGCTGCCGGTCGTTGGCCAGGCGGTAGGCCTGCGTGACCAGGATCTCGGTCCGCCCGAACGGCTCACCTCCGGTCATGAAGAACGAGAGGGAGAACAGGTTGAACGTGACCACGAAGCCGTAGATGGCGAAGGGAAGCATCGCCGGCCGCAGGTACGTGACGGTGACGGTCTTGAACTTCTGCCAGGCGTTGGCACCGTCCATCTCCGCCGCCTCGTAGAGGTCGCCCGGGATGCTCTGGAGGGCGCCCGTGGCCACGACGGAGTTGAGCGGCCAGCCGAGCCAGGTGTTGGCGATGATCATCGCGAAGTAGGCGAGGGGGAGCGGGATGAACGGGATCGGGTCGTCCACCTGGCGGATCCAGTCCAGGTTCACGCCGGCCGCCGTGGGCGGGATGCCGAACAGGCTGCCCACGGCCTGGAGCAGGTAGTTCACCGCGCCGCCGTCGGGGGTGAACATGTTCCGCCAGACCGTGGCCACGATGATCGGCGGGATGACCACCGGCAGGATGAACAGGGCGCGGTAGAAGCCGCGGTAGAGCAGGCCCTTGGTGTTGAGCAGGATCGCGATCGCCACGCCGAGGATGACGTGGACCACCACGTTCGAGAACGCCCACCAGAGGTTGAACAGGACCAGGCGGGGGAACTCGAAGTTGGGGATCTGCAGCTTGGACTGGGCGATCCGGATGTAGTTGTCGAAGCCGATGAACTGCGGGGCGATCGGGTTGTTGACCCGGAAGTTCTTGGGCCCGAAGCTCGTGAAGGACATCCAGACCTGGTAGATCAGCGGGTAGAAGGTGATGACCGCCATCACCGCGAGCGCGGGGACCAGGTAGAGGTACGGCCCTGCACCCCGACGCCAGTTGCGTCGGCGGCGCGGCGCGGCGGGTACCGCAACTACGGTTGCCATCCCTGGGACACCCTCCTCTCCTCGGTGACCGGGTCGCTCACCCGTGACGGATGTCGGCCCTGGCGCGGGCTCCGCATCGCTGCGGAGCACGGGCCGGGGGCGACCCGGGGGCGCCGTGGGCGCCCCCGGGATCCCGCGATAGGCGAAGGCTACTTGATCCCGTTCGCGTCGTTCATGGCCGCGCACGCGGTGGCCACGGCCGCGACCGGGTCAGCACCCTTGTCAAGGACCTGGTTGACGGCGTCGCCGAAGGGGCCCCAGTAGTTGTTGAACTGGGAGTTCTGCGGGCGGGCGAGGCCGGCCGCTGCTGCGTCGGCGAAGCCCTGGACGACCGGGCTGCTGATCGTGACGCCCGGGGCCGCGGGGACGTGGCCGGCGAGGTCGGTCAGGACCTGCTCGCTGCTGGTCCCGACGAGCTGGAGGGCCACTGCGACGGCCAGGTCAACGTTCTTGCTGTTGGGGTTGATGTACCAGCCGTCGGTCCCGGTGAAGGGGTTGGCGGTGGCGCCGGACGGGCCGGCAGGGATCGGCGCGACACCGGCCTTGGCGCCGAGCGCCTTGACGAAGTCGGCCGTCTGCCACGGGCCGTCGATGACGGCGTTGAGCTTGCCGGTCTGGAAGTCCTGCTTGAGGGCGTTGCCGTCGGTGTAGTACTTGGCGCCGGCAGCCTTGAGAGCCTGGAAGTAGGCGTACGCGTCAGCGAAGCCGCCTGCGTCCGCGGTGCACTTGCCGGCGGCGTCCATGAGGGACCCACCGAATGCGCCGCTGAAGCCGAACATGTGGTAGCCGTTCTGGTTGAGGCCGAGCTTGACGCTGCCGTCCTTGACGGCGGCGAGCAGTGCGTCGGTGGTGGTGGGCGGCGCGGTGACGACGGTCTTGTCGTACCACATGGCCACGGCCTTGAGGGACTCAGGGACCATGTACATCTTGCCGTCAACCTTGGAGCCGTCAACCGCGACCTGGGCGAAGCCATCGAGCTTGCCGGTGAGGGCAGCGGTCAGGTCGGCGAGAACGCCGGCGCGAGCCTCAGAGCCCAGGTTGTCGTTCGGGGCGATGAACATGTCGGGGCCGCCACCGGCCGCGACGTCAGTCTCCCACTTCTTGAAGATGTCGCTGAACGGCTGCTCAACGACGGTGACCTTGAGGCCCGGGTTGGCGTCCTGAACGGCCTTGAGGGCCTTCAGGAAGGCGGTGCCCTCACCGCCGCCGGAGCCGTAGGAGTGCCAAAGCGTGATCTCGCCGGTCAGGCCGGCGGGCGTCGGGGCCGCGGT